>NZ_CAJOJM010000021.1:0-25250 GCF_905234905.1 Methanobrevibacter sp. UBA188
ATTTTTTAAATGTAATTTCTTCACCATCTTTTAAAAGTCTCATTGATTCATCATAGGCTCTTTCAGCAACCAGTTCCTCATTTATTTTAGCTTCCATTTGCCAATCTGCATAATCAGACTCGTTTTTAATTGCCATATATATTAAGAACAGGTGTAAAAATTTCATATCATTTCTTATAAGGCCGCATTTATAAAAAGGATTGATATCCAAAGTCCTTATTTCAATATATTGAATTCCATCCTCCCTAAGAGACATTAACATGTCAGAAGGATCTTTAGGTTTTAATCTGATTTGTGTGTACAGCTCCTTGGCCTGTGACAAATCGCCATCATCAATGAAAGACTGCACATCATCGGCGAATTCATCAACAGAATTGTAACTTGGATGCAAATCTTTCAGATTTTTATAGCCGCATGAGGAATTTCTAAATGAAGGTCCTTTGGTACTGTAATAACTTCCATAGACATCACGAGCATCCATCAGATGAATGCAATCTTTAGAAAATGAATCATGCAAACCGATAGAACAGCCGGTCAAATAAATTATCAGCCAGCAGTATCTTAAATAATTGCGGGCAATTTTCAAATAAATTTCATTTTTAAACTCTTTAAAAGAAGATTTGCAATCGACAATGCCATATAATTTGTGAAGGACATCTTCAGAAAATGAAAAGTTAAAATGAACCCCTGAAATCATCTGCTTTTTAAAGCCGTACTTTTTAGCCAGTTCAATACGATATTTTTCAGATTCAATACCTTCTTCACCATACCTTGCAATCGGAATCTCCTGAGTATATGGCAATATGCATGGAATTGACTGAAACCAGAGATATTCATCATCAGGAAGATGGGCATTGACCAAATCTGCCAAAAGAGAAAAAACATTGAAAGCCTCATCAATAGAATTGAAAGTGGGAGTTATAATCTCAATCTGGCTTTCGGAAAAATCAGTAGTTATCAATGGATTTTTTAACTTGTCCCCGAATACTTCAGGATGTGGGGTTAAAGATAGTTTACCATCAGAATAAGCTCTAAGGCTTTCCCATTCTATACCGAAAGAGCCTTTTAAAATTTCATCAGCAGATAATTTGCATAAATTTGATAAATCCATTTAAATCACCACTAATATCAAATTTATAACTCGTGTTATTTAAATATTGTTTAAAAAAATAAAATGTTAATTTTTCATGAAATTAACATGGTCAACATATCTTTTTAAAACTTCATCAATTGGACCTTCATCCATTACCAATTTAATTCCTTGATCATCTGCTTTTATTTTGGATTTGAAACCATACTGAACAGATATTAAAACATCACAGTCACTGCATGTCTTTAAGACCTTGCCCCCTTGATGTTTTGAATCCTCTGCAATTTCAACATCCCTTTTCTCAACAAAGCTCAATTCTTCATCCCAATCATAGATGTAAACAGATTTTCCCTTTCCAAGGTGCAAATCCACATTTTCACCATCAGAAGATACTACAGCCAATCTCATATTAATCCCTCTTTTAATTAAATGAACCCATGATTATTATAACACTTACACTTCTGCTCCATCTAATGCATGAAGACATGTGCAATCTGTGGAATCATCCACATTTTTAATGAAATTATATATTAATTCAAGTAGCTCAACTTCCTTTTCACCCATCATTTCGAAAACTTCATCGATTGTCAGATTGTTTTGTGAAATTCCGGATGCATAATTGGACACGATGCATATTGAAGCATAACACATTTCCCTTTCACGTGCCAAAGTAACTTCAGGAACACCAGTCATACCTACCAAATCTCCTCCGAGCATCTTAAACATTTTAATTTCAGCAGGAGTTTCAAATCTTGGCCCCTCAGTGCAGACATATGTTCCGCCCAAAATTACATCACCGGATTTATCCAAAACATCACTTAAAGAACTACAATAAGGTTCAGTCACATCTATATGAACCACCTTATCTTCATAAAAAGTCTTTGCCCTGTTTTGTGAAAAATCTAAAAAATCATTTGGAATCACAAACGATCCTGGAGGCATTTCAAGATTCATAGACCCTACCGAATTGGTGGCAATTATCTTGGTAACTCCAACATTTTTCAATGCATCGACGTTAGCTCTGAAATTGATTTTATGAGGTGGAATATTATGACCTGCAGCATGGCGAGGAATGAAAGCCACCTTTTTTGAAAATATGTCCAAAATTGAGACTTCAACATCACCGTAATCAGTTTTGACTAGCTTTTTAGTGCAGGAATCAGCCTTATGGGTAATTTCATATACTCCACTACCCCCAATTATACCAATCATATAATATCATCCTTTTGTAACAGCCAATGGTTTGACACGTGCAACTAATTTAGCAATTCCAGTACTGTCAGATACACGAACAACGCTATCTACATCTTTGTAAGCACCAGGAGCCTCTTCAGCAATAACATGTTTGCTGTTTGCCTTAATCTTGATTCCTTTGCTTTCCATATCCTGAGTGATTTCATCAGCAGAATAATCCTTTTTGGCCTGAGACCTTGAAAGAACTCTTCCGGCACCGTGAGCAGTAGATCCAAAAGTTTCTTCCATTGCAACTTCAGTTCCGTGCAATACATATGATGCAGTTCCCATAGTGCCCGGAATCAATACAGGCTGTCCAACTTCCCTGTATTTTT
Source organism: Methanobrevibacter sp. UBA188 (assembly GCF_905234905.1). NCBI lineage: Archaea > Methanobacteriati > Methanobacteriota > Methanobacteria > Methanobacteriales > Methanobacteriaceae > Methanobrevibacter > Methanobrevibacter sp. UBA188. The sequence continues at coordinate 2,659 of NZ_CAJOJM010000021.1, forward strand.
CCGGAACTTCTTCGCATCCAGGTCCGAAAGCACGGGTTGCACCTTTTCTGTGAACCAATAACTCTTCTTCACGTTTATAAACCTTATGAGTTTCCATTTTAGCAATATTGTGGGCAACATCATATAATATATCCATTTCCATGTCTTTTGCAGATTTTCCTAAAACATCCTCAAATGTTTCGCGAACCCAATGAGTTATCATTTGTCTGTTTGCCCATGCATAATTTGCTGCAGCCGCCATAGCCATAATATAGTTTTGTGCCTCTTTTGAATCTAGCGGAGCGCATGCAAGCTGTCTATCCACAATTTGAATTTTATAATTTTTATAAGCCTTATCCATAATCCTTAGATAATCAGAACATATTTGGTGTCCACATCCTCTGGAACCTGTGTGAATCATCACTACAATCATTCCTTTTTTAAGGCCATATACTTCAGCCACTTCATCATTGTAGATTTCATCAACGATTTGAATTTCTAAAAAGTGATTTCCGGAACCAAGTGAACCCAATTGTGGAATTCCTCTTTTTTTAGCCTTATCGGATACGATACTTGAGTTTGCATCAACCATTCTTCCGTTTTCTTCCAAAACTTCCAAATCTTCCGGCCATCCGTAACCATTTTCAACAGCCCATTCAGCACCAAAGTCAAGAACCTTGTCAATTTCGCCTTCTTCAAGTTTTATTTTACCTTTGCTTCCAACTCCAGAAGGTATATTTTTAAAAAGCTTTTCTGTAAGCTCATCCAAATGGTCTTCAACATCTTCAATGGTCAAATTAGATTTAATCAATCTTACACCACAGTTAATGTCAAAACCGACCCCTCCAGGAGATACTATACCAGTTCTTAAGCTGAATGCTGCAACTCCACCTATAGGAAATCCATATCCAAAGTGAATGTCCGGCAGACCAATGGAGTATTTTTGAACACCTGGAAGACATGCAACATTAACAATCTGTTTAACTGCACCTTCCTCAAGGTTTTCAAAGCTTTCATCATCGATATAAAATCTTCCGGAAGCCCTCATTTTTTTATCGTAAGAGCCCGGAATTTCATAAACGTTATCTCTAACTTTTTTAATTTCATCTTTAATTGTCATAAAAATCACAGAATTATTATGCTTTAATATTTATAGCTGATATTTAAATAAAGTTTTGGTGAAATGGCTGATAATAGCAAAAAAAATATTATTCATTTAAAAATTGGTCTAAAAAGGAAATTATCTTATCGCCAATATTCTTATAATCCTCTTGTTTAAAATAATAATCGTTCTGAACAGTATCTTCAATCAAAACTTCTGAATCTTTAACCAATTCCTTAAATGGAATCATGTCAAAATCTGAATGGAAATAGTTAGTATTAGTTCCAATGAACAATGATTTCGCCTTAATATTCGGCAGTTTATCAATGACATCAAATTCCATATCACATTCATTTCTGAATTTGAAATCATACATGTCTCTAAAGAAACACTCATCTGCAAAATCTTCAAAGATAACTGTGATTTCATCATTATCCAGTTTACTGAATGCTGTTTTGGAGGATGAATGGGCAAAAAGCAAAGCATTGATTGCAACAACTGCATTATTTTTAGAAATACCATATTCATCATCAGAGTTATCAGCCGAATCAATAATGCTTTCAAAAGTCTTTGAAAGAATAAACCTGTAACCTGAAACATTAGCTGCACTATTTATAATTAATAAAAACTTCATTTCATCAGGATAGTCGCAGGCCCATGTTAAAAATTGAAATGCACCAATACCTTCACCGACCAAACCTAAAATCTTTTTGATTTTAAATTTTTCAAATAAAAATTGCCTTCTAAACTTTACCTGATCTCTAACAGTGTATTTTGGAAAATCACCATTTAATCCTGTTGATGATGGAGAACATGAACCAGGTGTTCCTAAAGATTTAATTAGTATAAAATAAGATTCATCATCAAAATTACTATTGTCCAATACATAGTTATGCATTCCAGCTAAAAAAGAATAGATTCCTCGAAATGTAGATGAAAACAAGATCGCATTAGTAATATAACCGTCTTCATCATATTTTGGAACTCCATAGGTAGAATATTCAACTTCAACATCATTCAAGATTCTTCCATATTCAAATTCAAAAGAATCCATCACATGAATTCCATGCTCTGTTAATGAACTATAAATTGTAACCATCAAATATAATTAATTAAAAAAAAGTATAAATATTTTTTTAATTTATTTTCTGAACAATGTCAATATCCCTGCTGAGAGTAAGAACAATGCACTAATCACATTAATATGGTCCGCACCAACAATGACAAACATTGTTGCGATTAAAAATCCGATACCTGCCGCTTCTTCGTTTCTTCTTAAATAGAATGAAGAAACAATACCTAAAATAGAAGCCAAAATAGCAACAAATCCCAAAAAGGAAATGTGTACTTGTCCATAATTTTCTAAGAAAATTAAAAAAGAACCTGAAAATATTCCCAAAACGGAACCTACAATACCCAGAATAAATTCAAGAGTTCGTGAAACAGTTTTTCTTCTTTTCATAATAATAAATATAAAATTTATATTATAAATAAATTACAAATCGACAATAGCCCGAAGCTCATAATGACTTGTTTTTTTAACATCCATCATATGAAATGTTATTGCCTTAATTTCAGTTTTTCGCTCATGTTTATCCCAATTTATGGACTCTCCCTTGATTTTTGCTTTAAGATTAAAGGCATCATCAATCCTTTTAATTTCCACATTAAAATCGCAAAAAAGCATGAAATCCACTTCATGGTAAAACAACAGCTCTTCAAGATAATCATATAAAAGAGATACTTCGTCTTCAGAGGTTATTTCAAATGATTTAGTGATATTTGAATCAACATTGGAAGTGTCAGAAATTATATTAAAAATAGCTAATCCTGCATTTTCAAATGCTTCATTCAAATCATTTCCATATGCTTTAAATCCAATATCGGCAGTAACATCAAAATACTCATATTTTTTCATAATTTTTATCCCTCATGATTACTTTTCAGACGCTCTCTTTCTCTTAGTTTATATTAGTATTTTTATAATATTAAGTATAGTGATTGATATGTTAAGTAATAAAGATACCTCATTAAAAGCAGATTTAAGAAAAAAAAGTTCAATAAAAGATGAAATAAGATACAGCGACTACGATGTTCAATCTTGCATGGTAATGCTTTTGGTAATAACTGCATTACTTTTATCAGTTATTTCTGTTGTTGCAGCAACTCCAGGCTTACTCTAAGCTTGATTAACTGTTTTTAAAAAAAATACAATACCAAACCCTTAACGCTGCACATTAGATAAAGCTTACCATGCAAAATCTAATGTTAACAGAAACTAATTTCCTACAGGAAAATCATATGACATAGTCATCGGGGTTAAAACGCAATATAATTTCACGAGATTTTCCCTTAACCCCTTTTCCTGTAAATTTGGTATCAATTAATCTTACAAATTCTAATTTATCCAGAATCCTATAAAATGAAGTATAACTGGATCCTGTTTTTTCTTTGAATATTTCGGATAATTCGCCGGCTGTGTATACCCCATCATAATCCGCTATTGCCTTTAGAACACTTTTTTCCTCATCATTTAAAGAATCAATAGCCTGTTTGATGTTAATAGAAACAAGTGAATTGACAGCTTCATCATAATGCTTTTGAGTAATTTCACGGCTTGCATCAGCTTCTGCAATGTTACCACATGTCCTTAAAAGATTGATTCCAATTCTCAGGTCTCCTTTTTCATAGGTATACATTGCAATTTGTTCAAGTATCTCATCGCCCAAAACATTTGGATAAAATCCTGCCTTTGCCCTGTTTTTAAGGATTTCTTCAATTTCAGTGTATGAATATAAAGGAAAAGTTATTTCCTGAGGAATGAAAACAGTATTTACATTCTTATCGAAAGCATATTTGAATTCCAAATCAGAAAGGATTGCAAAAGTAGCAGTTTTAACTCCATTATATTCTTCATATGCTCTTAAAACATCGTAAAATACTTTATTAGCAGTTTTACTTTGGAATAAATAATTGACATCGTCAAAAGCAACTATTAATGCTTTATCATTAGTTTGAAGATATTTCATAATTTGATCATAAATTCTTGAGAAAGGAACACCAGTTTCTGGAGGAATATGGCCAAATATTTTCTTGTAGATTTGTGAAAAAATTCCAAAACGAGTAGTATGAATCTGACAGTTAATATAAACACATACAACCTTCTCTGAAGTCTTTTCAACGAGTTCAAATACTTTTTTAATTGCAGTTGTTTTTCCAGTAGCAGGAGAACCTAAAACAATTGCATTTGATGGTTTACCTCCTCTTATGGCAGGCCTTATGGACATTGCCATTGCTTCCATTTGAGTATCCCTGAAATTATAGTTTTGAGGCATATAATCAGGGTCAAAAGCATTAATATTTTGAAAAAGACTTTCATCATACATTAAAATATCTTCAATTGCCATATTATCTAATCTATTTTAACTAGTATAAATCAATTATTATTCGCACAAATTAATAATATCTGCATTTTCATTTTCAACTATCCATGCAGTCAATTCTTCAGCATACTTCAATTTCTTCCTTTTGAACTCATCAGCATCTGCCAAATCGGTTGAAAGTTTTGGTCGTGAGTATTTTGTTACAATATCTCCGAAATCCATACCAGCCAAAGTAATTTCGCTAGCTCCAAGAGCAACGGCTAAAAATATGGCCCTGTCCCCATCGGTGAATCCTCCAAAGTTGTATACATTGCCAACAGGTTGAGCCTGAGTAGTTCCAAGAACATTATTGAAAAATGATGTGAATTTAATTATCTGTTCCAGATTGTCCCCATGGGCATGAACGACAATGTTTGCGCCCCTCAAGTTTGCCAGAAGAATATCGTCAAGATTCCCATCCAAATCTGTCACTACGATATCTGGAGAAATCCTCTCTTCAATCAAAGCAGTGGTTGCACCATCTGCTGCAACCAAAACATAATCTTTTAAGTCTTTATTTTCCTTCAATTCTACAATATGTTTTTTTAGAGATGGTCCAGCACCAAATACAATGTATTTATCTGAAAAATTAACAATTTGACCTAAATCATCCAATGTAAGGCAACCTTCTTCAGACAATATCTCGTCCAATACTTTTGCTGAATATTCATCATCATCTCTTGAAAAACCAAAATCATCAAGAATTTCTTTATAATATCTCTCCCAAAGACCGAATTCCATGTTTAAACCTCACTATATTAATATACCCATTAACCAATTAAATAATTTGTGCTATTGATTTACGACATTGATTCGCTTGCCTGTTAATTTGAAGTATAAATTGGAAATCTGTCTTAAAGTAAATCCCACCATGAAAGCAGATATGATTGTTCCAACATTAACGGCACCAAATATCGAGGTATAAAATAGACCGCACATTATTAATGAGATTATAACCATTGTTGCATCAAAAGCTATCTTTATTGTTGAAAATCTCCAGCCAGTTACAATAGCTATCGCTTCAACACATCCTTCGCCCGGAAGCGGGGCGATGTTTGCTGGAAGATAGATGAATATTCCAAGAGCTATCAGAAAAATACTGATTACTAAAAACAATACTGAAAACAAAATTGTATTGTCAAATGGAACAAATGAAACCAAATACAGAGCCAAATCAGTGAAATAACCAAATAGAACACAATTTATAAGCTGAAGCAATCTATTTTTCTTGAATTTAGACCTTAAAATCAGAAATTGGATTAAAATTAATGCTGCATTAAATACAAATGTAGTTATTCCAATGTTAATATTTGTTATTAATGTTAAAGAATAAGAAATAGAGCTTATAGGAGTTGTTCCAAGGGTTGACACAATTGAAAAAGCCACACCAACCGACATTACAAATAAACCTACCGTAAATAAACAAATCCTTTTAAGCATGATATTAAATATATATGACATCACCCTTAAACCTACTGCACCCACCACATTAATTGAAACCGATAAAACCAAATCAACGGTTATTGTAGTTAATTACTTTTAAAAAGAATTAATATTCTTTATTTATTCATTTTACAATGTAAGTGAGCGCTTACATGCGAAAACCTTTATATGTGAGTCAGTTTAAACTATTAATTGTACTGTAAAAGCTAATTTGTAAAAAATTACAAATTCCTAAAAAAAAACGGTACTGAGATGATAATATGGATTTAAAAATAAAAGCAATGACAATATTAGCAATATTTTGTTTATTAATTTCAGCAGGTTCCGCATGTGCTGCTGAAGATATTGCTACAAATTCCGATGACGTACTCAGTATTGATATGGATAATAATGTAATTGGAGTGGATGAAAGTACAGGCGACATTGCTGATGACGGCGTTCCATACCACGCCGATGGAACCAACGCAACAGGCAATGCTTCCGGAGACAGGTATGAAGACTTTGTTCCACAGCACGCCGATGGAACCAATGCAACAGGTGGTTTTTCAAATGAAACTGGAAATTCAACCAGCAGCGGAAATTCAACCAACGGCACAGCTACAACTCATACATTGCCTGCTACAGGTAATCCAATATTAGCTTTATTAGCAGTTTGCTCCCTTATTGGAGTTTATACTATAAAAAGAAAATAGGCTAATAATAGCCTATCTCTTTATCCCTTTTTTTAAAAAACAATCTTTTATACAAACAATACTACTTTTAGAAAATCTCTTTTCCAAACATTGCATACAACATCATAGATTATGCAAATTATTTAAACAATATGAAAAAAATTAAATTTTGATTGAACAATAGATTAAAATACGTATTTAAAAATTCTAATAATGTGAATAAACTCACACATTAAAAATATTTAATAACTATAAAAATAATAAATAGTTATAGCTTGAAATTAAGCTAATTTTCTAGAAAATTGGAGGAATTTAATGAACGATATTTTATTAATGCTTCCTGGACCAACAACTGTACATCCAAGAGTACTCAATGCGATGTCACAAGCTGTTGTTAACCACAGAGGCGCTAAATATGGTGAAATTTTAACTGAAACTACTGAATTGATGAGTAAAGTTTTCCAAACCCCAAATGATTCTTATTTATTAACCGGATCTGGAACTGCAGCTATGGAAGCAGGTATTGCTAATACCGTAGCCCCTGGAGAAAAAATGTTAAATGTCGTAGGTGGAAAATTCGGAGAACGTTTCATGAAAATAGCTAACACTCACGGAATTGAAACCAAAGAATTAGCAGTTGAATGGGGAACTGCTGTAACTCCAGAAGCTATCGCTGAAGCATTGGATGCAGATGAAGACATTAAGGCTGTAAGTGTAATCCACAATGAAACTTCAACCGGTGTAGCTGCACCTATTGAAGAAATAGGTAAAGTAATGAAAAACTATGATGCATTATACATCGTAGATACCGTATCTTCCCTTGCAGGAGATGAAGTAAATGTTGAAAAATTCGGCATTGACGTCTGTCTTACAGGATCACAAAAATGTATTGCAGCACCGCCAGGAATGGCTGCCATTACATTAAGCGATGATGCATGGGCTGCTGTCGATAAAGTGGAAACCAACACTTTCTATTTAGATTTGAAAGCTGCTAGGAAAAGCGGAAGCAAAGTCCCTCCTGAAACTCCTTACACACCTTCCGTTTCACTTACTTATGCAATGAACGAAGCTTTAAAAATGGTTTTAGAAGAAGGATTAGATGAAAGAGTTGCACGCCACCACAAAGCAGCAAAAGCAAGTGTTGCAGCTGTTAAAGCTTTAGGTTTAGAATTATTTGCAGACGAAGCAGTATCATCTGCTACAGTTACTGCAGTCAAAATGCCTGAAGGCGTTAAAGATGCTGACTTTAGAGGAACCACCCGTGACAAATATGGTGTTGAATTAGCTGGAGGACAAGACCACTTAAAAGGAAATGTCTTCAGAATTGGACACATGGGAAATGTTTCATACAAAGAATTGACCCAAACATTTGCAGCTATCGGTATGACCCTAAAAGGTTTAGGTGCAATTGATGATGCAGGTGCTGGTGTAGCATCCATTACAGAATCATATTTATGATTCTTTTCTCTTTTTTTTGAATTTTTATTTATGTAAAAAATATATTACTTATAAGTTACACTTGAAACATACCTCTTGTGAAAAATTGTTATAACTTATATCTGAAAAGTTACACTTGAAATGCCCCCATCTTATGAAAACTTATAAGTTATCTGTGAAAACTTACACTTGAAATACATCTCTTTTATGAAAACTTATAAGTTATCTGTGAAAACTTACACTTGAAATGCACCTCTTTTATGAAAACTTATAAGTTATCTGTGAAAACTTACACTTGAAATAGACCTCTCAATTTTTGATGAAATAAGAATAACTTAAAAGTTACACTTGAAATATATGTCCTTATAAGTCAAAAAGTATTACTCAATGATTTTCTAAAAATATTTTAAACATAAAATACAAATATTAAATCATAAATATAGGATGTGAAACTATGACCAATAATATTAAAACAACAGTTGAAGAATTACGTAAACTTATTAATGTAGATAATGTAATTGGTACACCAATCGAGACCGAAGACAAAGTTTTAATCCCAGTTATAAAAATGGGTGTAGGATTCGGTGCAGGAGAAAGCCTTCTTGGAAATGAAGGAACAGATGTAATGGGTGCCGGTGCTGGAGTAGAACCAATATCCATGGTAATGATTCCTAAAAAAGGCAACACTGCAGAAGGAGTTCGTGTACTTGATTTAAGTAAAGGAAGTGAAGCTAACAAAGCATTATCCGACTTAGGCCTAATCATTACAGATTTAGTGAAAAGTTACTTAGGATCACAGAGTGATGAAGCCTATGACGAAAGCGAATACATCGAACCTGAATTTACAACAACAGATGAAACTGAAGAAGAATAGGAATCAAAATGTTTAACATCCTAGGGATGATTATTTTAATAATCATCTTATTCATTATTATTTTACTTTTGATTGGAATTAAAATATCATTCATTTATACAAAAAAAGAAAGTGAAATAAAGGGATGTTTGAAAATACTTATTTTTAAAAAAATCAAGGTTTATTCTCATGAATTCCCTTCTGATGATGATGAAGACGAAGAAAAAGAGGAAGAGGAAGAAGAAGGTAAACAAAGAGACATTAAAAAGATATTAAAACTGGCTAAACCTTGTTTAAAAGATTTTAAAGTCTTTTTAAAATCAGCTTTAAATATAATTAAAGTTAAAAAAATTGAAAACCATCTTATTTTTGGACTTGACAGTTTTGCAGATACCGGAAAATATATTGGCATAATATGGAGCATTTTGGCTGTAGTAAACACAATGCATGAAAAATTACGAATAAGCGCTGAACCGTCATTTAATGGAAGCCAACTTGATGCTTGTGGTGTCAATGAAGTTGAAATATATCCTCTAAGGCTTATAGTTCCAACAATTAAACTAATTTCTAAAAAGGATGTTCGCAAATTCATAAGAGGTGTTTGGGATGAGCGATGAAGGGTTCTTTAAAATCAACCAAGACACTGAATTCAAATTTAAGGATTCATATGGATTTACATTTGTCTTTGAAGAGAATATCTTAAGAATTAATGAAAAAATCTCATCCGCTGAACTTAAACCTGTTGGAATAATTTATGAAGAAAATGATGAATATTACTTCGCACCCCTAGATGAAGTTGGTGATATTAAGGCAATTATCAACGAATTTATGAAAAGATGTTCTGCATAAATATCGTTTGAAAAAAATATCACCACAAAAAATTAAAGATATAAAAAAATATCATTTTGGAAGCGGGACATCTTCACTTTCAACAATTACTTCAACAACAAGAGGTCCTGTCAGATTTTTTTGAAGCAATAATTTCAAGTCATCAAGGTTATCCACTCTGACCCCATCAATTGCATATGATGCAGCAAGTTTTACGAAATCGGGATTTTGCAATTTGATTTGGTATGGATTCATATCATAAAATGATTCCTGCCATTGGCGAATTATTCCAAACTCAGAATTATTCAAAATAAAGACAATTACATTCAAATCATATTCCTTCAATGTTGCAAGTTCCTGAGGATTCATCTGAAAACCACCATCACCGGTTATGAGAATAATTTTCTCATCACTGGCAACACATGCTCCAATAGCTGCTGGAAGACCATATCCCATAGGTGCAAGTCCACCTGAAAACAATAGCTGACCTGGCTTTTTTGATTTCTTTAAAAGTGTAGTCCATGTTGTATGACTTCCTGCATCTGAAACTACAATATTGTCTTCAAATTTGTTTAAGATTTCAAAAATTGCTGCTTGTGGTTTTAAATCATCATGAATGCCTTCAACAGCTGTTTCATTGTCAATATCTAAAATTTCATCTAGCCAATCTACTTTTTTAAAGTTAACATTCAATAAAAAGTCTTCAACTTTACCATGAATTGGATAATCCCCTATTAAAACATCTTTATTGATGTTTACATGAATTAAGTTATCTGGAATTTCTGAAAATGTCCTTTCACTGGCTTTTATCCCCAATGCAATGATGCAATCAGCATTTTCAAATGCATATTTTGACCGAGGGGTTGAACGTGCTCCAACCATGCCCAAATTAATGTCTTCATATTCTGAAATTATTCCCTTTCCATGAAATGTTGTGGTTACGGGAATATTATATTTCTGGGCTATTCCTTTGATGTTTTGGCCTTGTGAAATTGCGCCTGCACCCAGAATGAATAATGGTTTTTGAGACTTATCAATCAGTTCCTGGGCTTTTGAGATGTTTGACAGGTCATCTTCACATAGATAGCATAGCTCAAAGTCTTCAAACTCAGTGCTTAAAAGCACATCCTTTGATAGGTTGATGTGAATCGGGCCTTTCGGATTGTTTTTAAGTGCAAAAAGTGAAGCTCTCAGTACATACAAGGCTTCAGTCCCATTTAATGGATTGTAAGAATCCTGTGTGATGTTTTTGAAAATTTCAACTTGAGGAGTTGTCTGGAAATAATCGCTTCCCTTGTATTTCAATTCGTTGTCACCGGTTATAACAAGAATCGGAACATTATCCTTATATGCAGTAGCCACTGCCATAGTGAAGTTTAATGCGCCTGGAGATGCAGTTGCTATGCAAACACCAATTTTACCGGTTGAGCGATAATAGCCATCAGCAGCATGTGCAGCTGCCTGTTCATGCCTTGTGAGAATATGATTAATGTCTGAAGTTGAAAGTGCCTTGTAAAGCGGCATGATCTGTTCGCCAGGAATTCCAAATACATCGCTAATTCCCTCTTCAGCCAAAATCTCAACAAATTTATCACTTACGTTCATTCTTCCTTCTCCTGATAAGACCCATCATATTCACCTGAACCTTCTACAGGGAATACAACCGCCTGGGCAATTCTATCTCCTGATTTGATTTTATATTCAAAATCTCCATGGTTGTAAATCATAAACATCAATGTTCCATAAAAACCTGGATCTCCCACAGCCGTTTGAACGGATATAAAAGACCTTAACAGAGTTGATCTTGGAAGATAGAGCATTGTATAACCCTTTGGTATTTTAACTTTGCGTTTAATACTTGCCAAATAGGCAGTATGTGGCTTTAAGGTGTAAATGTCACCTTCCATTTCTTTAAGTTCCGGCAAGTTTTTTTCATTGTCAATAAGTGAACCTGCGCTTTTTTGAGTGTATATCCTGTCCAGTTCCAAGTCTATTCCTGATGGTTGAACCAAATCCTTGAAATTTGGAAATAATTTTATAAGTTCTTTTTCGCCAAGCATCATATCAAAACCTTTTAATAATTTATTTATACTACCGCACTAATAAATTTTAATTGGTGATAAAAAATGCCTGTAATAACAATAGCTGGAAATGATGGAATTAGTGTTGAGAAAAAAAGAGAAATGGTTAAAAACGTTTCTAAAGTAGTGGCAGATGCTTATGATTTGCCAATAGAAGCAATAACTGTTTTAGTCCAAGCTTATGAAAAAGAAAGCATTGGAGTAGCAGGTGAATTGCTATCAGATAGAGAATAATTAACAAAACGGGAGTTTTGCAGAACAAAACTCCCCAAATTTACAGACTAATGTGTTAAATATATTAACACAGTCTTATATTAATACTGATTAATATATAAAAATTTTGATTCATACTTTTCTATACACATCATCATCCAATTTTTCAATAAGATTCAATTCTTGAAGTTCATCAAGATATCTTTGAATTTTTTTGTCAAAGTTTTTGCTTTCATATCTTTTAAGTTTCACTTTGAGCTGCTGGAATGTGAACTCATCACCTGCATTGTCATAGATGATTTTTTGCCAAGGGGTCAAATTGAAAATAATATCTTCAAGAGGATTTTCAACATCACCTATATTCCAGAAATCATCCTGAGTCTTAAGTTGAAAATCATTTTCCAGCTCGTCAATGCGGTCGGTCAATATGTCCAGATGAGGATAGTTTGCAAGTCCGTTTTTGTGCTTGAAAATTTTATTCAAAAATTCGCTTTTTGCATTTTCCAAATTTTTTTCAGCTTCAGCCAATGTTTCATATGATGCCAAAATATATATCCTGTCATCAAATACCTCAACGATTTTATAGGTGTCAGTCTCATCACAAAATTCAATTTCACCGAATGCATTTACATCCCAGTCATGCTCCAGCAAAAAGTTTCTGGAAAATGTTGCATCCTCAAGATTGTCAAAGACTCCAAAAATATATTCATCTCCGGCAATCTGTTTTTTGATGATGTAGTTGTCAAAGAGTCTTGATATGTTCAAACCGTATTTTGAGTTGTTGGGGTTTCTGATCTTTTTTCGGGTGAGTTTTGAAATTGCATCAAAAGTGGGTTTTTCACTAAACTGCCCTAGACAAAATAGCTTATCATCAATGACTTTGAAAACAAGATACCCATTATCAATTTCAAAAATTTCATCATGAATATTGTCAAGCTGCCAATCGCTACTGACTAGAAGATCTCTTGCAAACACTGCAACATCAAGAGAATCATATTTTCCATATGTCCTTGAATTTTTAACCACTGTGAAATTATTCTTATTTTTGCGGATGTATTTTTCGCTCATCACTTTAATTTTAACTTTGAAAATTAATATAAATTATGTTTTAAGTATGAAATTTAATTTCTAAAGAGAGGTCTATTTCAAGTGTAAAAGCTTTAAAATTAGAGTTTTTCGAAATAAATATTGATTCTTTTCTTAAATTATAAAATTGACTTATTTTATCATATTTACCCATGAAAAATGAAATTTTTATGAAATAATATTAATGGCTTGAAAACAACAGAAATATGGCAAAAATCAAGAGTTACTGGGAGGTAAAATTCTTACTGAAAAGCAACCTTAACTTGCAAAAAGAAAATTGTTAGGTTAAGTGGTTTGAGATATTTGAAATGAAGCTAATCTTTCAAATTCATTTATATTGCATAATTTTAAAATCACATGTATAGAAATCAAATAATTTTTTATACTAATTTCTGATTTGAAGTCATATTGGCTGTTTTCGATGAAATGAGTGAAAATTCCAAAAATTTTCAAGATTTTTTGATGAAATTTACAGGTGAAAATTAAAAATTGTAAGATATTTTTTACATAATTCTTAAATCTGAATTTTGAGAAATCTCTATAAACAAAATTATGATTTGAAATCAATTTTAAATTATTGATAAAAATAAATTAAAATTTGGAAAGAAAATAACTTTTAAGGCACAATAAAGAAATTATCGTAAAAAAATTTCATTCTAGATAATGGCTAAAACTGCTTTTTTGACAGATTCCGGCACAAATAACATATGATTTTTAACATTTTTACAATATTGCAACAATTTAGAAAAAATCATCGATTTTGAAATTAAAAATTTCAAAGTAATCATCCACATCAGAAATTCTCTATCAAAAACATTTTGAAAAAAAAATGAATATTGATTATGAAATTAATGCTTTTCAAAAATTGAATTTTATGCTAAATTTACAATGCCATTAGCAAACAGGAATACTTCAAAAATTTATTGACAAACATCTCAATATACCATCACATCATCTTAGAAAATAGATGATTCAGCAGCCAAAACTGAAAAGATTTTTTGAATTGAATGAAAAAATAAGAGAAATAAAGAAGTTACTTGAAAAAAATTGTATTACAATATGTCAGAATACGGTTAAATTCCAAGGAGCATATAAAATGTTATTGAAATATTGATAAATAACCTCACCAAATTAATTTTAAATTCCACACCATCCAAATAATGAAAGTACTATTAAAAATAATGAGTCCAAATAGCTGATGAGATCTTGACCTTAAAGGAAAAAATAGAATAATTTAGGAATACCTAAAAATTAGCGAAATATTTATATATTATAAATTAAAAAATATGTAGTAGGAAGTGTAGAATTTACCCCTTCAACCCTAATATCCACACTTCCACACCAACAATTACATGGAGGTGAAAATGTGATTATTGGTATCGAAAACCTAAAAGAAAAACAAAACCAAGATAAGGATGACTCCGAATAACTTGGTTTTACCTCTATTTTTATGATAATTATGAAATTTTTTTAAGATATGTTACTTGATAAGTAACTATTTTGCCTACTTGAGTTTTTTAATGACATATTCGTTTTTTAGTATCTTGAATTTGAAATCAACTTCCATTTCAATTGTTCAGCATGAATTAACTTTTTTAATAATTAAAATGCCCCTATACTCTATTATAAGCATGCAAGCAAGCACTTGCACACGAAAAACTTTATATTAAATTATAATAAAGAGTATAACTAATAATTAAAAGTTTAAAGGAGGCATAAAATGAAAATAGCCATATTTGCAATATTAATAATCAGCATGGGAATTATGATTTCAGTATCTCCAGAAGCACATGCAATTGATTCAGGTGTTTCACACATTATTGGAGATATCAAGCATCATTTAAATGACAGTGAAATTCACAATACTGCACAAGACAACGACACATCACTAGAACAAAACATGAATCCTCCATTAAAAAATAATCAAAGCATGGATGACATAGAAAACAATACAGATTTTACATCAAAGTTTATAGATATAGACAATAGCATATTTGACATTTACCTCAGTTAATTCAACACTTAAAACCACTACCATCACTTCCCCCATATTTAATTAATAATATCTGCAGTTTTTCAAAGTTTTTTAGATCAGTTTTTAATGTCCCAATAATAGGCATTATTTCATTATTAAAAGAATTAAAATACTTTAATTTTAAAATAAATCATTTAAATATCTCTTTTAACTATTTAAAAATGTAAGTAGGTACTTACATGCGAAAAACTTTATATATGGATAGTTTCATATACTTAATTGTACTTAGAAAACACAAATCTCTAAGCTACACTACAAAATACAAAAATGTGAATGATGGCGTATACGATGACATCACAAACGATGGCATCCGTTACGGTGTTATTTCATACTGCAAGGAATATATTATTCCAAAAGACGATTGAAAAGACAAAAAAATCCGACGATACTGCAAACTTCACCGGCATAAAATCACAACAAATGGTGTTTGTGAAGTGAAACACGACTGTGAAGGATACAATGTGGCATGTTGGCAGAAGAAAATGAAAACATAGACTTTCAACACGAAATGAATTTAATAAAGACAAAAAATAAGTGCAGTAGCATTTAGATGATCTTTATTATTCAACCCAATTGGGAGTCCCTTTAATAATTTCCCCCATTTAAACACGTAAAACTCCCAATTAAATTTATCCATTATTCATTCATGTAATAGTATGTATTTGGAGTGAAATATCCATTCTCCCAAAAAAACGACTCCAAATATTTACTATTCCACTCGTTCTAAAAAAATTACTTTTTAACTCTAACTGATTTTTTAACCGTGTCTTTTAAGTAAGTTGCCTTTAATGTGACCTTTTTACCCACCTTAAGATTTTTTAAAGCAGATTTTTTTACAATGACCTTTGCAATACCTTTGGAATTGATTTTTGCTTTGTATGTTTTGCCATTGAATTTGAAGGTGACAATCTTATTTTTAAGGGATTTCTTTAAACTAGCTTTTAAAACCAACTTGGATGATTTTTTAATTTTTGATGTTTTTAAAGAAATTACATGCTTTACACTTACTTTTTTAGACAACTTTTTGTTCTTGTAGATTGCAGTTATTGTATATTTCTTAGGTGAATACTTTGATGGCAATTTAAGTTTTGCAATACCTTTAGAGTTTGTTTTTGTAGATTTGACTTTTTTGCCATTGATTTTGAAAGTTACAGCAGCATTTTTGATTGCTTTACCAGTTTTACCTGTAACCTTTACCTTATATTCACCACAATATGAAACTTTAGTTGATATAGGCTTTATCTTAATTGGAGCATAATCCACATAAACACCCACATAATAGCTTTCCTTAAAGCCGTCGCTTCCAGTATATTTAACATCAATATCCCAGTCTCCAACAGGCAATTTGGACAAATCGAGTTTTGCAATACCATTTTTAATGGTTGCTGAGTATACTTTAGATCCTATTTTAGCTGAAATTTTACCTTTGCAGCTTTTAGGGACTTCGAAATAAAGCATATTTTTCTCCCCAACGAGAACATAGCTTTCATAAACAAGATCCGGAGAAACTGTAAGGTTTGTGCAATAGCCACTTACGTCGTAATCACTGCCAGTATATTCTACTTTAAGGACATATTCCCCTGGATTAAGGTTATCCATATCAATTGATGCTTTACCCTTAACCAATTTAACAGATTTGAATAATTTGTCATTCAAATAGACTTTTAAACTTCCTTTCGCATTAGAAGGCAGAACAAGATCTATGCTTGACCCGTCATTAAAGGTTATATCATTTAAATCAGTAATTTCATAATCGACCGTAAAGTTGTCAATGACTGACATAGGATAATATTTTTTATCACCCAAATAGGTAACATTGACTGTGTAGTTTCCTTTAGGTAATTTTGAAATATCAATCCATAAATCCTGGCCTGATTTTTTAATTGAAGCAGTTTTGTTGTTTATTGTTACTTTAAACAGCTTTACATTCATATCCTCAGGAATATAAACATCAATTGTATTATCTTCACCGTAAACATACATCCTTTGTACAGTCAAGTCAATGTCATATGTAACATTTACGTTGGCGATTTTGGTTCTTGTGAAATTTTTTGAGTTGAAGACAACCTTAATTTCATGACTTCCACAGGTAATGTCATCAAAAAGAGAGTATATGAACTCGCCATATTTATCTAATGCTTGTTTTTTAACCAGTTTTGAATCTATATATACACTTACATCTCCTTTGGCCAATGAACGAACAGAGATGCAATCATCATGATCAAGATAAATCGATTTAGGTATCTCCATTACTACATTTGTAACATTAAATGTTATATTCCCTTCGCAAGGATTATAGTAATCATCACCTGAATAGACAAATGACATGTTATGAATTCCCAGGCTTGCTGAAGTTACTATGGATTCATTGAAATAAACAAAAGGCGCTGTTACGTTAGTTTTGTTAATCAGTTTGCCGTCCAAATAGATTTCAACATTTCCGGTTGCAGACCTTGGAAACATGATGGCTGGAATATAATAATGACTTTGGGAAAATTGCAAAACCTCCTCGGGAATCATCACTGAGGGAGTATGATTTTGAGGATATTTCATTACAATCAAATCATGAGTGACATTTATCTCAACATTGTTGTAAAAAGCTGTAACCTTATAATGTGTTGAGTCATATGGAGGCCAGAGATTCACATAAAAAATTGGAAACTTCTGAGGAGGAAGCTGAATTGGGATGGCCACTGATTTATTGGTGATTGTTTCATTATAAATTGAATAATTATTGATTCTAACTTCCAAATTGCCCTGAGCAGTTTCCGGAAGGTCAACAGTAATATCCGTGAGATTTTTAGCATAAACTTTTTCATCAAAAGTGACATTAATTTCACTTGCAATTTCTGCATCCTGTGCAATACTTGGAGCATCTGATTGAACTGCTGAATTAGAATCGGTTTCAAGCGTATTGTCCGTCAAATTGTCAGCTGCACTAACACATGACATTGCAAATAAAAATATAATTAGCAAAAATATAATTTTTTTAGATTTCATCAAATTATAATATGATTCAAATCATATTTAATAGTATTCAAATAGTTGAATATGGAGTTTGACATGACTTGGTGAAGTTAAAAAAAAAGAATATTAATTTTGAGCAATAACACTCAAAATTAGAGAAATCTATTTGATTTTTAAAGTAATCTTTTTAGTTACTTTATTGTATGTTGTGTCCCCTGCAAATTTTACAGCAACTTTATAAGTTCCTTTTTTAGCTAATTTTATATTTACACTAGCTATTCCCTTTTTATTTGTTTTTGCAGAGTAGGTTTTTCCTTTAACAGTAAATTTAATTAATTTACCTTTAACAGGATGGTTTTTCGCAGATTTGAATGTTGCTTTAATGAGTTTCTTTTTGGTTTTTACCTTATATGTTGCTTTTTTAGCTGTAATTTTTGGAGTTTGTTTGGTTACTGTTATTTTGGCAGCAGCATATGATGCCTTATAGATATTGTCACCTAAATAATATGCTGAAATAGAATAGGAACCTGCTTTTTTGATGTTCAATTGGAATTTGAAAGCACCATTCTTATCTGTTGTCTTCTTATATGTTTTTCCATTATATGAAATTAATATTTCTTTATTTGGTAAAACAATACCTAGAGCATCTTTCAATACTCCTTTAAAGTATTTTCCTGTTTTGCCATCAACAGCAACATCTACTGTCTTGGTTTTCACATTACTACAGGTGATTCCAGTTTCAACAATTGGAACAAAAATAGTAACGTCGGCTTCTGTTTTAACTCCATCATGTTCACATTCAAATAGATATTTACCACTTGACAGATTTTTAACAACATATTCCGCACATCCGTATTCATCAGTAGTTACATTAGCTATATTGATGCCGTTTAAAAAAACATTTACAACACCTGAAATGTCATTTCCAAACCCATCCATTAGGAAAATATATAAAATAGTGTCATCACCATACGCTTCAGCCTGGCTGACATACATATTAATTGTATAATTTTCAAATGGAGTAATATTCAAATTAGCTGATTGGGCAGCATAAGTGAAATTGTCATTTTCCAAGTATCTTATTATAATCTTGTAGATGCCAGGTTTTTGGGATGGGAAACTTGCATAATATCCTATTTTTGAAAATGCTTTTGAAAGAACTGTTGAAACATTAGCGCCCAATCCCATTACAATCTTATCCAAACCGCCTAAAATCACTGAAGAATTGAATTTACCATAATTACCGATTAATGAACATACACCCAGAAAGGTAGTGAGCTTGAAATTAATTGCTGGAATAATCTTATCAAAACCCATTTTAATGCTTGAAGTATTTAATTGAGAAATATTCAATATCTTATTTGCAATTCCACTATGATTGCCTGCAATAAGATCTTTTAGCCAACCTACAGCATAAGTCTCATTAAAGAAGAAACCTTTAAAAATGTCCTTTATTCCATCAAAGAAAAGGGCTATTTTAGAGCTGTTGAATCCGGTAATTTCAGATACGGCATTTATTACTTTATTAATATCAAATTGATATTTTCCAATTATATTTTTTACTATATCTGCTGCAGCATCAACATCTATACTGAAAGATTTGAACAATTTGGACAAACCTCCACCAACAGTTGAATTAGGACCTACCATCATCTTAGCAACATCGACAGAATTTAAACCATATTTTTCAGAAATACTGAGAAATGCTTTCACAATAGTTGGCATGTTTAAATTATTGTAAACATAAACGTCCTTAACTAACTTAAAGACATCATGAAGGTTTAAAATTTCAGGACCATTAATTATAGCCAATAGTTCTAATCCAATTGCCAAAGAGAATTTTAAATTAAGAGACTTTTGAATATCTAAAAAGAAAGGTATAATGTCATCAATGGTTAAATTGAATCCCTTAAGAGTGAATTTCAAGGCATTTATAAATGCTGTTTTGTTTACTTTAACCGCTTTGGAAAGTTCATGCACAGCATTGAGATTGGTTACATTCATTTGGCTAATTGAAGTTTTCAATACATCTGCAATTTTTGTTACATTGATAATATCAAGGGCAATAATGTCAGTTAGCAGACGTGATACATTAAGGTTGATTCCTTTAGAAATGTCACTGAATCCACTTCCTATCAAACTGGAATTGAAATTAGTTGAATTCATGGATGAATATACAATATTATATGCATCTAAAAGTTCCAATCCATTATTAAATATGAGAAGGTTATTCAAATCCAATTTTTTAAAGCTATCTATGCCATCGCCATTATATACAAAAATGTCCTTACCAATATTATCCTCTGAATCATAAATTGTTACGATAACTTCACCGGAAATAAGATTACCTTCCGAATCAGTTACATTAAATGGAATCACAGGTTGGGAATACTCATCAACAGTAATATTTTCAACATTTATGATAGGAGTATCCTTATTTTCATCACCAGATATTATTTCATCTGATAGAACATCCCCTACTTTTGTTAGTGTGGATTCATCTTTAATATCATCCACTTCTTCTACATTCAATTGTTCATCATCCAAACTTGCCTGTTGCACAAATGAATCATTGCCGATGTTAGAATCAGCACTCACCGCCCCAATGGCAAGTAAAGATATGAGAACAACCGAAACAAATAACATAAATTTATTCATTTAACATCCCCCTATGAAAAAATTAAATTGTTTCATATATTATAATATAAACATGAAGATATAAAAAAATTTTTAAAAAAGAAAAACAATATTGAATGCATCTTGAAGAAGTTGATCCTTTACAGGATTATACCCATACTATTCGCTAACTGAATTGTCCCTTTTCAATCCAATCCAATTGTATTTCCTATCAATTAGGAATATTGCTGCGATTGCAGCAAGAGAAATAAGAATTCCTTCCAAACTACCTTCAAAAGTAATATTATTTGAAAGTTCAGTAGCAGTTAATCCTGCTGTAAGAAAGACTATTATATTATGTACAGAATGCAGTGCAGATGAAACTTCCAAACCGTCACAATACCATGCGATTACCCCATAGCACAATCCGCTGAACAATACATCAACAAGACCCATTATATTGTACGAATGGATGACTGTGAAAAACAATGCCTGAAGAATTATTGCAACAACAGGTATTCTAAACCAGGACCCTAAAGTCTGCATTAAAAATCCACGACACATAAGCTCTTCAGCAAAAGATTGGAATAATGTAACAATAATCATCGCCAATAATGTCAGTATTGTGAACTTATTGTCGAATTCAACACCAAAAATCAAAAATTCGACCAATGTAATTATTCCATATGCAATCAATGCAATGACTGAAGATTTGACAAAAATTTCCCAGTTCCATCCTCCCCGTGAGGATAAATATGATGAGAAGGGCCTGTCACGAACTACCATCGAGGATATGAAAAATGAAGGAATTATAAGGGCAATATTGATTGAAGTGTATATTCCCTCTACAGTTTCCAACCCCGGACTTGAATTTGGATTGTACAAAAGAGAACTGCTGAAGAGTTCCGGGAAAAATATGCCGAATAAGACATCACAGAGTATAGACAATATAAAATAGAAAATAAAAGTCAAAACCGCAACAAGAATCGGCTTATACCACCTATATTTTTCAAATGACCTTGGAAAAGTACAAAAATCACTTTTTACATCATCAACCCTTTGAAAAATTTTCATATATCTTCACCTACATTTAAAAAATGTTGAAAATTCATATATAACTAAATTGAAACAACGAAAAATTATTTAAAACTTATCAAATCTCAATTTACATGAAATTCCTATTCAAGCTCATTTATTTTTTATAATCTCTTTTAACTCTTTTATTTCATTTTTGAGCATTTCATTTTCTTCAGAGACATTCTTTAATCTGCCTTCAAGAATTTCAAATTTCTCTTCCATTGAGCTTTCAATGGAAGTTACTATATGATTATCATCATCTTCCAATATACGATTGGTAAAAACCGAAGATATTGCTGCAGTAATTGTGGAAAATACAAATATTCCAATAATAATCAAAATCAGTGCGATTACCTTTTCCATGTAAGTCTGTGGAACTACATCCCCATAACCTACAGTAGTCAAAGTAACAATTACAAAATAAAAATCATCAAAAAGACCATAAGTTGAACCGAAGACATACAATAAAGCAGTGAATATAACAACAATTAAAAACATTGCTGCAATAATCTTATCCAGGTTACTTTTTTTAATGAACTTTTCAAAAGTATCAAATCTGTTCATCAAAACCAGCACTCTTAGAAACCTCAAAAGTCCAAGATACCTTAAAATCCCCATTTCTGGAACAAAAACTGAACAAATTAAATCAAATGGTATAGAAGCAATTAGTGAAATCCAATTATCTTTCTGTTTTAAAAACGCCAATTTCGGTGATGAAAAATAAAGATTGATAAACCATTCGGCTAAAAGAAGGATACAGACGCAAAAGTCAAAGAGCATCA
>NZ_CAJOJM010000022.1:0-24492 GCF_905234905.1 Methanobrevibacter sp. UBA188
CTTTATCGGATAATTCTTTTATCCTGTCAACAGGGAAAGGTGATAATGTAATAGGTCTGAAAAGTCCAACTTTCAATCCTTTTTCACGGCTTTTATCCACTGCGGACCTTGCAATTCTGCTGCTTATTCCGAATGATACTAAAACAATTTCAGCATCTTCAACCTTATATTCGTCAAAGATAACTTCTTCTTCATCGATTTTAGCATATTTTTCCTGTAGTTTGAAGTTAAAGTCTTCCAAATCATTAAAGTCATTGAAAATGGAAGTGATAAGGTTTTCCATGGTTTCTTCATTTCCTTTCACTGCCCATGGCTTATCGTTTTTTGGTTGAACTGCTTCTTTTGGAAATACCAATGGTTCTGCCATTTGACCTAATGTACCATCAGCTAAAACAACTACTGGATTTCTCCATTTGTCTGCAAGTTCAAAGGCTTTCATTGTCAAGTCACACATTTCCTGAACACTATTTGGAGCAAGTACAATGTTTTTGTAGTTTCCATGACCTCCTCCCTTAACGACCTGATTATAGTCTCCTTGTTCAGGTCCGATATTTCCAAGTCCAGGTCCTGCTCTCATAATGTCAACGATGACTGCAGGTAGTTCAGCACCTGCAAGAAATGTAAATCCTTCCTGCATCAAACTTATTCCAGGTCCTGATGATGATGTCATGACTCTGTGACCGGTACCTGATGCACCGTAAACCATATTGATTGATGCTTCTTCACTTTCGGCTTGAACAAAGTTTCTTCCAACCATCGGGAAGTATTTTGATGCTTCATGTAAGATTTCACTTGCAGGAGTAATTGGGTATCCAAAGAAACAGTCACAGCCTGCATACATTGCACCTATAACAACTGCAGTATTTCCTTTAACCATTTGATTACTCATTTATTCTCCCCCTTGATTTGCCACTTTGGCTTTAATCATTTTCGCAACTGAGTCATTAACAATATTTTTTATTTGATGTACTTCAAGTGCTAATGGTTCTGGACAGGTAAAGTAACAATCCTTGCATCCTGTACAACCATTTCCACTATAATAAGCAAATTGATATCCTGCGTTATTCATGTCTTGGCTAAGTGCTATTGCGTTTTGAGGACATCCGACTATACATCTCATACAGCCTTTGCAAATCTCTTTATTTATAACTGGATAAGATATTTCTTCTGTCATTATATCATCTAATTAATTCTTTTTTTGATCATTTTCTCTTATTTCAACTCTCCTTGTTTTACCGCTGATGGTTTCTGGAATTTCATCTGTGTATTCCACCATTCTTGGGTATTTATATGGAGCTGTAACTTTTTTAACATGATTTTGAATGTCTTTGGTAAGTTCATCTGACGGTTCGAAGCCAGGTTGTAATATGATTGTTGCTTTTACGATTTGGCCTCTGACTTCATCAGGATAAGCGGTAATTGCACAGTTTGAAACTGCTTCATGTGATAGTACTGCACTTTCTACTTCGTAAGGTCCGATACGGTAACCTGAAGATTTGATAATGTCGTCATTTCTTCCGACAAAGTGAACATATCCGTCTTCATCAACCCATGCAGTATCTCCACAATGATAATATCCATCGTGGATTTGTTTTTTGTATTTTTCTTCATCATTCACATAGTCTTTGAATAATCCTGGGTTCGGCCCATCTTCTAACTTGAAACAAAGTTCTCCTTCATCACCTATTTCCACTCTGTTGTGGTCTTCATCCAATAATTCTAAATTGAATAATGGGGAAGGTTTACCTATGGAAGCGATTTTTGCTTCCAGCCATATGAATGTTCCTATGGATAATGTGGTTTCTGTCTGACCGAATCCTTCTTTAATTCTTAAACCTGATAATTCATAAAATTTATTGGATACTTCAGGAGGCAATGGTTCTCCTGCAGTTGTAACGTATTTCAGATTTGAAAGGTCATATCCTTCAATATTTTCTTTGATGATGAATCTGTAAATTGTAGGAGGAGCACAAAATGTGTCTACTTTGTATTCTATAATCTTTTCAAGTAATTTAATACCATTAAATCTGTCGTAATCATAAATGAATACTCCTGTTCCGGCAATCCATTGGCCATAAAGGTTTCCCCATACAGCTTTTCCCCAACCTGTATCTGCGGAAGTGTGGTGAATTCCATCCTCTACAACATTGTGCCAATATTTTGCAGTAGGGATATGTCCCAAAGAGTATGTGTGCTTATGTGAAACCATTTTTGGAAGTCCGCTTGTTCCGGATGTGAAATATATCAATGAAATCTCTTCAGCATATGTTTTCTCTTCACCGGTTGGCCTTTCAAATACTGGACTTTCATTTTCTATGGCATCGTTAAAGTTTATCCAACCGTCTCTGTCAGTTTCAATTACTAATTTTGGCAATTCAAGTCCCAGTGACTTTTCAGCTTCTTCATAATCTGGCAATAATGAATCTTCTTCGACAGATATCACCATTTTCACGTTTGCTTCCTTTATTCTGAAATCAATGTCATGAAGCTTTAGCATGTGTGTTCCCGGAATAGGTATTGCTCCAATTTTGTGCAATGCAACCATGCAGAACCAGAATTCATATCTGTTTTTAAGGGTTAACATTACGCAATCGCCTTTTTTGATTCCTAAACGTTTAAATAAATTTGCAGCTTTATTGGAATTCTCTTTCATGTCTTTAAATGTGAATACATGTTCTTCTTCATGGTCATTAGTCCAGATTAAAGCTATTTTTTCAGGGTCAATTTCAGCGTATTTGTCTACAACATCAAATCCGAAATTGTAATCATCTTCATAAGTTAGTTTAAAATTTTTATAAAAGTCTTCATAAGAGTTGAAATCAACTCTTTCAACAAAATCTCCAATTACTGAGGTCATATCAATTACTCCTAATAAATATTATATAATTACTGCTAAGAATTTAGCGGGTTTGTCGTTAAGCGCTATCATTGCGTGTCTATGTGTTGAATCGAAAAAGATTGAATCTCCTTCATTTAACACGATTTCGTTATTGTGTATATATATTTTTAAGGATCCTTCAAGGACATAGTTGAATTCTTGTCCAGGGTGTGAATTGAGTGAAGGAACAGGGTTTTTCTTAGGGTCCACAACAACAAGGAAGGTTTCAGCTTTTTTATGGATAAAATTAGAACATAGGTTTTCATGAGTATATTCTTTTCTCCTGTCAACTGACACTCCTTTGTTTGCACGGGTTATGTCAAAGATGCTCATTCTGCTTTCTTCACCGGTTAATAATAATCCTAAATCAACTTTGAAAATATGTGCGAGCTCGTATAAAAAACTAGCTGGAATGTCTACTTCTGCGTTTTCATATTGGATATAAGTTTCTTCTTTAATATTCAATTCTTCTGCAATTTCTTTGATAGTAATGTCTGATAGTTCTCTTAATTCTCTAATTCTATTTCCAATATCTTTGTTGTATTCATTCATAAATAAAACACCTATTTTTCTAATCGATTTTAAATTATAATAATTAATATTATAACATATTATAAATTTTGAATTTGAAGTTATATAAAGGTTATTAAAAATCGTGTTAATTCATTATAAATTCACTGAACAAAATTTTTTTTAAATTGTATCATTTTGGACATTATAGGAAAGTTTTATATACCTAAAACAATAATTCTAATTTAATTAAAGTAAGGAGTTTATAAAAAATGTCATCTGCAGATATTGGTACTAATGTAATTTTTAAAAAACAATTAGGTTTAAATTACGAAATCGACCAAAAATATGTCGGTTTAAAAATGAAGGAGAATAATGTTTTATCTTTTAATTTTAGAGTACCTGGTGATTTAATAGGTGAAATTGAAGCATACTTTAAAAGATTCAAATTAGGTGAACCTATTTTAGTGGATATAGGTGGAACCGGAGACATCAAATGTGACTTCAAAGGTCTTTCTCCTGTTTTAAAAAGTAAAGAAGAACTTGACCAATATTTCATCTCAGCAACTTTGCAAGAAGATAAGCAATATGATCCTTTAGAAGAGGAAAAATGTGAAACTTGTAGTG
Source organism: Methanobrevibacter sp. UBA188 (assembly GCF_905234905.1). NCBI lineage: Archaea > Methanobacteriati > Methanobacteriota > Methanobacteria > Methanobacteriales > Methanobacteriaceae > Methanobrevibacter > Methanobrevibacter sp. UBA188. The sequence continues at coordinate 4,016 of NZ_CAJOJM010000022.1, forward strand.
GATGCGGATTCCACTAACTAATTCTTTTTTTTAGCTAAACTTTCTGTTTAGAGTTTTTGTTTCTGTTACAATATATTTAATCAATAATATTGTGGCTATTAAAATCAATATTCCAAGTAGAATTATCCATGGAAATGAAGTTATAATTGCATCAAATGCAGTAACGTCAAGTAATGTTGCAACTACGTTGTTTATTAAGTGTACGCTCATTGGAATTAGAATATTATCAGTTTTCAAATATAAAATACACATACATATTCCAAACAAAAATGCACTTACTATTCCTCCGAAATCATGGCCTATGGCAAATAGAATGGAAGATATTAACATTGCAGGGACAATTCCAATTCTTATTTTCAGTCTGTTGAATAGAACACCTCTAAATACTAACTCTTCAATAATCGGTGCAAATACTACTGATGTTATGAGGGTATAGAGGAATGCGCTTGGGGTTAAACTGACAGAATCAATATCAACACCACTTATCCATGTTGGATCATTCATTCCAATAAACATGTCTAGAACAACTACTGAAAACAAAAATAGATAAGCAAAAATTATATTTATTGCGAATACGTATAATATTTCTTTTTCATTTTGAAGTACGCCTTTAACATTATCATTCAATCCGTTACTGCCTTTTAAACACCATATAAAGAATACTAAAATTAATGTTAACAGTAAAAGCATGAATGCATCATCATTTGTTTCGAATATTGGAAATATGAACATCAATATTATGGAAAGTATTAATGCAATTATGATTCCTATTGTTAATTCCCAAATTTTTATCGTTCTAAGTCGGGTATTAAAATTTTCCACGTCTCTGTCCATATCTTATTCCTCAATTAAAATATTTGTTCATTAAAAAGAGTATATATAATCACTACTGGTTTTTTTATTTTTATTGCAATTTGGTAGTATTTTTAAATATATTCAATTAATAACAGTTTGTTAGATTATTGTAATGATTTACTGTATTGTTTATTTGTCTTATTTGTATTTTGCATTAATTTTTTAATTTTTACTAATGGATTATTAATTTAAATAACAATTGGAACGTTATCAATTATTTTTAAGTAACAATATTTATATATTTTTATATGTATATTTATTACTTAAGAGGAGTCTAATAATATGTTTGATTTGGTGTATGATACCATATTTTTTGCTTCATATGGTAATATTTATGGGCTTGGAAACATAACTCTAGGTCTATTCGATGTTTTATTAGCTTATATTGTAGCTATTATAGTTTCAATTATCATGGCTTTAATTTTAAGACTTCCATTATTACCTAGCAAACCATATAGGTATTCTTTTGATGTGAGTGCATTATATCCGACTCCAATAATAGCTATCGGTATATTTTCAATATTCTTGGTTTTAAATTATACTTTTATTTATAATGGACTTGTATTGGCAGCTATTATAGGTATTTTGTCTGCATTATTTGTGAAATATTTATTTGATTTTGTATTTCCAAAGCCTTTAGATGAAACTGGTGGAGAGGATATGCAATGAACGAAGTAATTGGAATTATAATTGCTGCTATCCTTTGTTGGCTAAATTTTGTAATTGTCGATACTTATTTTGGACTTCCTGAACAGCCTGGTGTAAGAGGTGCCAGGATTGTTGGAGAGGATGTCAAAAAAAGAGGCGGTGACATTGCTGGTGGGTTTTTCCAAGGAAACATCTTGTGTTCTCCGGATGCATCTGCTGGTACTTTGATGGCTTCCATAGGATATTTACTTTTAGGAATTCCAGGGGGAATTATTGCAGCATTTTTCGTATTCATTGGAAACAGGTTATGTGCCGATCCTGGATATGCTGGAACTGTTGGAAGTTTAACTGCAACAATTATTGTATTTATTTGTTCTTTTGTTGGTTTAACTCCTGAAATGTTTATTGTGGGAATGGTTATTGCAATATTGACCATTCAAGGAATTGATCAGGTTAGAGCATCTATATTTTTAGGAAAGATAGCTCAAAAATTCAATAGGCATGCAGAGGAGTGATTATATGTATGTTGAAATTATTGGAATTATAGTCATATTTGTAGCATTAAGAGCATTAATAACACAAAATAGGGCTGAAAGATTGCTATATTTGAATGTTATTGGTTTTGGAGTTTCTGCAATTATTGCACTTGTGATAAATACTCCATTTGCTCTTGTGGTTGCAGCAGCATTCTTTATTTGTTCTACAATTAGTGCTAATGCAATTGCATATGCATTAAAAAGACTTGATGATGAGATACTATTGGAGTGAGGCATTATGGAAATTATATTAATAATTGCAATGGCTTTAATGGTTATAGGTGCATTTGGAATAATATTTCTCAAAAAACCATTGGATAAAGTTATAATGTTCTCAATCCTGGATGCAGGATTTGTTTTAGTCGTTGTTGCATTCAAATATTTGGATGTAGCAATGTTTGCTGCTTTAGTGGATCCATTATCAACATTAGTATTCATTTTGGCTATTGTAAAAATAAATGAAATCAGAAAAAACAAAGTAAGTGGTGAGTTAAATGATTGATGTTTCCTTAATCTTTTACTTTGGAATTTTCTTGGCGATTGTAGGAACTATAGCTACCGCATGGGGTCCTGGAGTAAATGATCCTATTGTCAGAACATTCAACACTGAAGTTGCATCTATCGGTGTTTGTTTGGTATTGTTGTGCTATAATCATGTTTTAGCTTTATTAACATTGCTTGCAACTACTGTAATTATTACATTAATATTATTCAGAGCAATTATTCGTTTAGAAGAGATGGGGGCAGACGTATGAAAATAGGATCTCTATGGAATAAACTGGCAGAGCCAAAGAATATTCCTCGTCTTTTTGCATTCAGTTTAGGAATAATATTGATTGTTGGCCTTATTGTGCCGATGGCTTTAAATCCAGATCAATTATATGTTAGGCCAGCTCCTCAAGTTCAAGTAGATGAAGGTTTAGCTATCGCCCCATATGACAGGGGGGGTGAAGTTTTAAAATCACCTGGAAATATAAATCCGCAATATCCTGAAAATGCGGCAGAATTGGGTATGATAACAGCATATATGTCTCCATTGGCTCAATGGATATCTTCGATATCTCCATACTTTGGAACATCAATTTATTCATCTCCGGGTGGTCTTATAGATGAAGTTTTATATTATACTAGGGGTTTCGATACAATTTTGGAATCCAGTATTCTGATGATGTCATTCATCATTGCTTCATGGTTGTCCATTAATTATACCATGAATAGGAAAAATGATGAAAAAGAGATAAAGGCAGATGTTAAAAAAGCTATCAATGAATCTGCACAAGTTGCTAATGAAGTAAAGGTTAGTGATGTAAAAGCCAGATCAAAACAATTAAGGAGGGATAACTGATGGTTATGATACCTCCGTATGTTCCTGAAGCATTTTTAACAATGTATCTGCCGGCAATTTATGCTGGTTTGATTGTAGGATTCATTGGAACAATGGCAATTGCAATGAAAAGGGAAGAGATTCACATTCTTATCCTGACTGATTTGGTTGGTCTTGCAATGATTTTTGTTGTATCTGCGGTTGGAACTGATTTGGCTGAAGCTTTAATTTTACCTGGGCTGGTTGTAGAATTGGCTGAGACTTTGGCAATTTCTGAAATTTTGATTACTCGTGAAATGCGTAAAATAGAACAAGATCCAAGAAGAAATCTATCAAAATCTTCTTCATTATTCCCTCAACCGTTTTCATTGGATATGGAAATCATGACTACTGCACCTAATTTCATTGCACTGGTCTTAATTGGTTATGGAATATTCTTAACTGGTTTTACTGGAGGGGCAGTAGCTGGTGGAGGAATTGTTTTATATGCATTGTCTAAAAAAGCAAGAGGACTTCCTGTACTTGTATTGGATGGTATTGCAGGAGTTTCTGGAATAGCTTGGTGTTTGTGGATTATTGGATTTTTATTATTCTTTGTAATGCCACAATATTGGTTATTGAGTTTATTCCTTGCAGCATGTGGATTACTATTAAAAGTAGCTTCAAAAGTGGGCTTAATTGGTCTGCTTATGAGAGAGGATATTGATAAGGAGTAGGTGATGGTAATGGATTTAGGTACACTCGGAGGAAATTTGCTTGGAACAATTCCGCTTGGAGATATTGTATTATATGTTACACCATTTAACTTGTTCCTTTTTGCAGTTTTACTTGGATTTACAGTATTGATTGCATTCAGTAAGCCTGAAACTCAAGTAGAGGCTACATTACATAATTTAAATAATACTGAAGTTAAAGTTGGTCCAAAAGAATTTAAACAAAGACGATTCTTATCTGTGCTTTGTGGTATTGCATCTGCGGGAGCTATGATAACTGGAGATTTATTTAACTTTACATTATTCATGGCTTTAGTAGGTATTTTAAATATTGGTATTGTATCTGCAGTAAAACAAACCAGCGTTTTAAACTCTGCATTTAATTATGGTTTAATTGCTATGATGTGTAGTTTGCCATTGTTTGGTGGAGCTTCAATTATTCTTGCATCAACCGGAACATTGTCTCTTGCAGTATTGTCTCAGATGCCTGCAAACCCGATGGTTGTATTTGGCGCAGTATTGATGTTGATAGGTATTTTGGGTGAAAGTGGAGTTGCACCGTTTTTTGCAAGCAAAGCGGAAATGTTCAGGACTGCAGGTTCTCCATTTATTGTAATCATTCACTTAAGTTCATTGTTTATTATTGTAAGGGCTGTTGAAATATTATTATTGGTATTGTGGTAAGTGGTGAGTATGGATAGTCAAAAAGGTATTTATTTAATATTATTGGTCTTATCAACAATAGCTATTCTTGCTTGTTTGGTTATAAACTTTGAAGCATGGATTGTTTACACAGTAGCTATATTTGGTATTCCATTATGGATTTTATCTTTAGGTTTATTGACAATGGCCAAACCAAAACCTGAAGATGCAGAAGAAAGGGTGAAAGAACCATTTACTGGATATTAGGGTGGTATTGTGAATTTAATGGCAGATATTTTAATTAATGTTATTATTGCATTTCTTGCGGGAAGCTTGCTTCTAGGATTGCATAGAAAGGTAATGGCACGTGTTCAAAAACGTCCTGGACCACCTATTGTTCAGCATTTGATACACTCTTTGAAATTTTTCTTTAAAGAAACAGCAATCCCAAAAACTGTATCTAAAGTATTTTATATAGGTATTGTATTTATTTTGGCTTTAATTTGGGTTGTAGGAGTTATTGTCGGTCCTGTGGCTCATGATTCTTTATTAATTTTATTCGGTGTTTATGCAGTTTATAAAATCGTAGAACACAATTCAGGATCAAGTTCAGGTTCACCTTATGGTAAGTTAAGCTGTGTAAGGGCAGTACTTTCAGCAGCAACTGAACTTCCTTTATTTGCAGCTATTGTATTTGTTTACTTGGTAACCGGAACAATGAATATTGGTCAAATTATTGCTTATCAGTCAGTGCATGGTCCTTTAATATTTTCAATTCCACTTGCAGCATTAATGTTTTTCATGTTAATTATTACCAAATCTCCATACTCTCCTTTTGCAATAACAAAAGATAAGGCATTAATTTCTGGATTTGAAACCGAACACTTTGGATTTTTGAGAGGATTCATGTTATTTTCAGAGTCTATTGCTTGGTATGTGATGCTTTGGGTATTCTTAACAATATTCTTCGGTCCGTTAAATGCGGTAGGATATTTGATTGGAATGATTGTAATCACATTTATTACTGGATTTATTAACGCTACAACACCAATATTTAGTCCAAATCATTCTGTAATGACTCAAATTACTATAGGGGCAATTTGCTTCTTTGGAACCATAATAATGATATTTACAGGAGTGGTAGCATGAATAGTGAGGATGTAATTGTTTATTTGACTTCATTGGTCGCTATTGGAATTATAGTTGTTGGGCTTTTAGCAACATTATTACACTCAACCACTCTCGCCCCAATAGTGATTATAGGAATTGCCCTGGCAATATTTGTATTGCTTGCCCGTGGCAATTTTTCACATAAGATAGAAAGTATAGAGAAATTATGTTTTGTTATAACATTTATAGCAATTGTTTGTTCATTCATATTGCTTTATAAACCAGCGTAGGAGATATTATGTTAGATTATATGATTTATATACTTGCATTTGCTGTCGGATCCATTCTTGGTTTACTTTACAGTTATAAAAAACATGGCGAACCGTATGTTGCAGTACCTGGCTTTAACATACCTTCAGCTGTCGTTTCAATTGTAGGGTGGTGTTTGGCATTTAATGCAGGTAATGTTATTTTATCAGCAGTCGGATTTCTCCTTGGTGGTTTGATAATGGGAGAACGTCCAGGATATGGTAGAAAAGAAACTGCTTTAGGTTTGATTTTGGCAGTAGGATTATATGTATTACTAAAATTAACAGCATGATGTGATAACATGGATGATGATGCTAAATTGAGATTAATACAAAAAAGAATTATCAAAAGTTATGCTTGGCAGAGAGATATCATTGTTCCACTTTCCAATGATTTTGATTGTACTACTGATGAATTGGAGGAAGTATTTTTTGATTTACTTGATTTGGATTCATTGGAAGCATTGCATGGGACATTTGAATCTGCTCAGGATATCTGTTTGTATCAAAAATTAAATGCAGATTTAAGGTTATGCTGGTTAATTGATACTTTAGAATTGCTTCCAAGGGAAAGCGGAAGAAACTTAAAAATGAAATTGGTAAAAGAAATTAAAAACGGAAAATCTTATGAAGATGCCGTAAAAGAGGGAAAATTAGAATTATTCCAATTGTTAAAAAAAGAAGCAGAAAATTAATGTTTATTATATAATTATTAAAATAAAAAGAGGGAGTACAATGTTAAATGCGATAAAGGATGCTGTGAGAAAAAGCTCAATTCATGTCTGTATCGTAAATTGTGGCGGATGTAATGGATGTGATGTTGAATGCGTTGCATTATTATCTCCAAGATATGATTTAGAGCAATATGGTATTTATGTTCACAACAATCCTCGTGAAGCTGATGTTTTGTTATTGACCGGTGCTGTTACCGAGCAATGGGTCGATAATTTAAAGAGAGTGTATGATAAAGCTCCTGAACCAAAAATTGCAGTAGCAGTAGGAAACTGTCCGCAATCAGGTGATGTATTCAATCAGGAAGGAGGTCATGTTCATGCTCCTGCTTCTGATTTTATTCCGGTTGCAGCAGCTATTCCTGGCTGTCCGCCAAGGCCTAGTGAAATATTGGAAGCTATCCTGGCTGTAGGTCCTCAAGCTATTGCTGATCGTGGGAGGGAACAAGAATGATAGTGCCTATTGGTCCAATTCATCCTGCTTTAAAGGAACCTATCAGACTTAAACTTCAAACTGAAGGGGAAAGGGTAGTTAAGGCAGAGATTGAATATGGTTATGTTCACAGAGGTATTGAAAAGATAATTGAAGGACAAACTTGGCAGAAAGGAATTTATCTTTCAGAACGTGTATGTGGTATCTGTTCATATGAACACACACAAACTTTCGCAGAAACCATAGAGCAAATTTCTGATGTTGACGTTCCGCTCAGAGCCCAATTCTTAAGGGTAATAACAAACGAACTGGATAGGATTCAAAGTCATTTTCTTGCAAATTCCACATTCTTCAAATCAATGGATCATGAAACCTTATTTATGCATGTTTTGGAATTAAGGGAATATGCAATGGATTCTATTGAGTTATTGACTGGAAACCGAGTTAATATGGGGTGGAATGTTGTTGGTGGTGTTAGAATGGATGCCGATGAGCGCCATTTCAAACCTATTCTGGAAAATCTTGAAAAAATCGAAGAAGGTTTTGAAAGAACACGTGCATTATTTGCTGAAGGTCCTGCACTTGCTTTGAGGTGTAAAGGCATAGGTTACATGTCTAAAAAAGAAGCAATTAAAGGAAGGGCTGTAGGTCCTATCGGAAGAGCTTCAGGAGTTAAAGAAGATTACAGAAAAGGACATTACACTTATGATGATCACTTTGACTTTAAAGTTATTAGAAGGAATGAAGGGGACAATTATGCAAGGACTCTTACAAGATTCGATGAAATTCCTGAATCCATTAGTCTGATAAGGCAAGCTATTGAAAATATACCTGGTGGTGAAGTTCGTACTCCTGCTGATTTGAAATCAGGTTATGCAATGCGTAAGAATGAAGCTCCTCGTGGAGAAGTTACATACATGATTGAAACTAATGGTAATCTAATTAAGAATATCTCAATAAGAACTCCAAGTATTGCAAATATGGATTCATGTGCCAAATACATGATTCGTGATGTTCCAACAGTTGCTGATGCCGTTGCAACCTATGCTTCATGTGACCCTTGTGTTGCATGTGCTGAAAGGGTTGCCATTACAAACGAAGCCGGACAAACAGCAATTAAAAAATTTGATGAGGTGATATAAATGTCATCTCTAATGTGGTATATTTATGATTTTGCAAGAAAAGCATGGACAGATGCATTTGCCAATGCAAAAACTGACCCTGAAATTGTTGAAAAGCCAGAACGTTTCAGAGACTTTCCAAAGGTTAACAAAGAATATTGTATAGGTTGTGGAGCATGTACAGTATCATGTCCTTCTCCAAATGCAATAAAAATTGTCAGAGAAAAGGATACTGAAGATGGGGAAGGTTTGACTTATCCTGTAATTAATCCTAGTGCATGTATTCGTTGCGGTTTCTGTGCTGAAGTTTGCCCGACAGACCCAAAAACATTGGAATGTGGTTTGAATCATTTGATATTGCCTGAATTTAATATAATTCCATCAAAAAGGCAATATATTGTTGATGATTATTTATGTATCAAATGTAAGAAATGTATGAAAAAATGTCCTGTTGATGCAATTGAAATTGTAAACGACAAGCTTCATGTGAATCAACTCAAATGTATTTCATGTGGTGAATGTCTTGATGTCTGCCCAGTAAATGGTGCAATGAAAGGAGTATTCGTTGAAAACTTACAAGATCAAAAAGACCTGATTCTTTTAACTGTAAATTACCTTGAAGATTATATTAACGATAAGGAATCTGATTTAAGATCTTTGGAGCAGGACGGTCTTTTGCAATATGAAGTTCCTCTTTCAGGCATCTGGGATGATGCATTAAAGATTATTCCTGATGCAGAAGTCTCTCGGGAAATCATTACTAACGCAGTAAACAGACTAAAAATTAGAATTATTGATTGGGATGAATCTAAATGTGAAAAATGTCAATTATGTGTTCCTGAATGTCCTACTGGTTGCATCACTTTTGATGAAAGTAATGATACGATTGTAAGGGATAAGGATAAATGTTTACGTTGTAGTATTTGTTACCAGACATGTCCATTTTCAGTTATTAAATATTTCATTGCCAAATTCTCCCTCGATGATGGTGAAATTATTTATACGACTGTAAAGGCATCTAATTTAAATGAGGATATTGTTATGGAGTGAGTGTTATGATTGATAATTATACTAAAACACCAAGACCATTAAGACATGTTGATGTTGATTATTTGGTTGACCAAACAAAATGTGCAAAATGTAGTGATAAGCCATGTCTTCAGTCATGCCCTATCGATGCAATTTATTTGGATAATGATGATGGTCTTATCAAATTAAAAAATACTTGCTTTGGTTGTGTATTATGCCGTAATGCTTGTCCATTTGATGCAATTTCTCTTGATGTAAAAATGGACCCTCCCCTAAAAGAGAATGTTCCAAACATCAATGTTAAATTATGCAAAGCCTGTGGAGCATGTGTTCAAGCATGTAAAAACGCTTCCATCCATATAGTTGCTGACGGAAAGCAGGAACCTCACAGTGAAATAGATAAGGATACATGTATTCGCTGCGGATATTGTTTTAGAGTATGTCCGACTGATGCAATCAAATATGGTCAATTGCTTCCTAAAACAGTCAAAGGAGGTAAGGCAATTGTCGTTAACCAGGATAAATGTATCGGATGTATGACATGTACTCGTGTATGTCCATCAATGGGGGCAATCAATGTTGCAAGAACCAATAAGTTGCCTTACATTAACCCAGGATACTGTGCAAGATGTGAAGAATGTATGCATTCCTGTCCTTCGACAGCAATCAAGTATTCCTCACGTAAAAAAGCTTATAAGATGTATAGTGAGATTAAATCATTTGATATTGTATCCAGCATTATTGATTATGATATAAAAAGGCTGTCTCTTGATTTGATAAGTTTAAATAAGGTTCTTGAGAAAGTCGGAAAATCAATAGCATTGGAATTCAATGACCAGAATTTTGAAAATTTCATTGAATGTAATGTAAATGATATGATGGAAAGGGAACTCAAAATCAGTTTGGATTCAAGTATTGAAATAGACAAGTTCTCAAAATTATTCGGCTCTTATCTGATGGATAGAAACATTGAAGTCTATGAAAATAAATGTATTGCCTGTGGTGATTGTTTTAATGTATGTCCTGTTGGAGCAATTGAATTAAATGGCCCAAATCCAATTAAAATTAATGATAATTGTATATATTGTGGCAAATGTGTAGAGCAATGTAAATTTGATGCTATCGGTGCTTATGATGACTATTTCTACAGCAAAGACACTGATTTATACTATGCCAGATCATATCTGCATTATCAGAGGATTGGTGAGTTGTCAATTTCAACCACTAAATGTCAGGCTTGCGCAATTTGTGCTAAAAACTGTCCAACTGAAGCATTAACCTTGAATGGTGATAAAATCGATTATGACAGTGAAAAATGTATCTACTGTAGGAATTGTGAATCAATTTGTCCATTGGATGCAATAAGAATTATTAACTTCAGGTGATTCGATGTTTGAAAAATCATTCATTACAGACTGTGAGGGTCCATTGACATTAAATGATAATGCTTTTGAATTGGCTGTTCATTTCATTGAGGAGGGTGGTGAACTTTTCAAAATACTTAGCTTATATGATGATTATCTGGTTGATATTGTCAAAAAGGATAATTATAAAGCAGGAAATACTTTGAAATTAGTTTTACCGTTCTTTGTTTGTGAAAACATAAAAAATGATGATTTGGTTAATTTTTCTCAAAACAACATTTATGCAGTTGATGAATCAAAATTCCTTTTAAAATACTTGAAAGGAGCAATGAATACTTACATAGTTAGTACCAGTTATGGTCAATATATTGAAGCACTTTCAAATTATATGGAATTTCCATTTGAAAATACATTTTACACTAAAGTGGATGTAGATGCATTATCTCTAAATGATGATGAAATTAAAAAAGTCACAGAATTCAAACAAAAAATTTTGGATAATCCTGATGATTATGAGCTGTTTGATGACATTTTCTTTAATGAGATTCCAAAGATGGGCATTTATGATGAAATCAAAAAAATAGATGTTGTTGGTGGTGAAGGAAAACGGTTGGCTATTGATGAGATAATCAAAAGGGATGCTATCGATATCAATGAAATACTCTATATTGGTGACAGCATCACTGACGTTGAACCATTGGAATTTGCAAGAAAAAACAATGGAATCAGCATATCATTCAACGGAAATGAATATCCTCTAAAAGTAGCAGAAATAGCTATTGTATCGCCAAGCGCAATCACAACATGTGTAATAGCTAATATTTATTCAAAAACTAATAAAGCTAATGTTTTAAAGTTCATTGGGGATTATAATAATTCAGATAATCTGAGCGAATTATTTGACAGTTATGAAATTGATTTGGAAATAAAAAATAAATTCTTTGATATTTTCAAAGATGAAAATTATCCTTTAATTGAAATAATTGATGAAAATAACTTTGAAGATATCCTGAAACTGAGCAAAGACATGAGAAATAACATCCGAGGTCAGGATATTGGAGAATTAGGTTAAGTTTATAGAAGGTAATATGATGAATTATGATAAAGTTGAAGACACATTTTTCGAAGCTTTTGAAGGTAAATATGTAAGAGCTTTAATTACAGGACCTACCAAAGAAATTGTAAAAAGGGCAGCATATGATTCCACTTCTACACCAAGTGCAGTAATCGGCAGAGTAGAAGGAGGGGTTGAAGGATTTTTGGAAGAAAATGAAACTCCTGACGGAAGATATGGTGCAATAGTTCAATACTGGTTAGGTGGAGATGATGTCGAAAAGTTTGCATTTGAACTGTCCTACAGATTAAGACAGGATGTTTTGGTCAAACCGTTCACACGCATTTTTGATTATTCAGATTGTGAAAGCGATGAATATATTGAAATGATGGATATTGTAGGCCATTGTGGTGACGGATATGAATGGATTGTCGAAGAATATGGTAGAAAAATGATCAATGTTCCGATTGCGGTTCCTGATTTTCAAATTGAAGAGAAATTCAAAATCAATGATGGAACAATGGGTGGAAACTTTTGGTATTTATGTTCAACTCAAGAAGCAGTTCTCGAAGCGGGTGATGCAATCATCAATGCAATTATGGAAGTTGAAGGAGCTACAGCACCATTTGAAATATGTTCTGCCGCTTCAAAACCTGAAACTAATTTCCCTGAAATCGGACCTACCACCAATCATGTTTACTGTCCGTCCTTAAAGGAATCTTTAGGTGATGAATCAAAAGTTCCTGAAGGCGTAAATTATATTCCTGAAGTTGTAATAAATGCAATCAGTGAAGATGCAATGAATAAAGCAATTAAAGCAGGAATTGATGCTGCTTTGGAATTTGAAGGTGTTGTAAAAATATCTGCAGGTAATTTTGATGGAAAACTTGGAGATAAAAATATAAATTTATTAGATATCTTAAAATAAGGTTTTAAAATGGAAATTTATGATAATGATCTTAATGCGGAGATAATAGGATTCGGAGCTTTAAATGTTGACAGGCTCTACTCTGTAGATAAAATAGTTTCTCATGATGAGGAAAGTTTTATAACAAGCGAAACTGATACTCCTGGTGGTTCTGCAGCCAATACTATTGTAGGTTTAGCTCGTTTGGGTTGTTCAACATCAATTATTGGAAAAATAGCCGAAGATGATGAAGGCGACTTGATTGAATATAATCTGGCCGTTAATGGTGTTTATACAAACAATCTAATCTATTCTGAAAGCGGTTCAACTGGAAAGTGCATAGGTTTCGTGGATAAAAACGGTGAAAGATGTCTCTACATTTCTCCAGGGGTCAATGATGATATAAAAATTGGTGAAATAAATCCATTAAATATTATGAGATGCAAAATAATGCACTACACTTCATTTGTTGGGGATTCATTCAATACTCAAATAGAACTTTTGGAAAAACTCAGCAAAGAAACTCTGTTAAGTTTTGACCCTGGAATGTTGTATGTTGAAAAGGGATTCGATGAGTTAAAGCCTATTCTTGAAAGGACAGATATTTTGCTTATTAACGAATCTGAGTTAAGATTGTTGTGTAATAATGATTATGATGATTTAAAAGAATTAACTTTAGGTCTTTTGGACTTGGGAATTGATACTGTTGTCGTAAAACAAGGTTCTAAAGGTGTTTTTGCAATAAATAATTCTCAGGAATGTTTTGTTGAAGCATATGAATGTGAAGTTGTTGATACGACTGGTGCAGGAGATAGTTTTAACAGTGGATTTTTATATTCATTTTTAAAAGGATATGACCTTGAAAAATCTTGCCAAATTGGAAATTGGGTAGCCAGCAAAGCTATTCAAGGATTTGGAATGGAAAAGTTTCCTACTGCAAAAGAATTGGAGGAATTCTTTTAAATTATTTAAATAAATTAGTTAGTTGGTAATATTATGAAAGTATCTTTTATAAAACAGATGAAAAATTTGGAACGTGAAGTTCTTTTGAAATCTGTTGAATTAGATGATGACGGGGATGATTTCCAATTTGAGTTGGATGATTTTTCCACTCAGGAAGAAATTATCGCTGTTGCACCTAAATGTGTAAGATGTAATACCTGTGTTGAAGCATGTCCAGTTAATGCAATCGAACCAGCTAATATATTTAGAATAGCTAAAATAACTGATAAATGTGTAAAATGTGAAATTTGTGTACAGACTTGTCCAATTTCAGCCATTAAATTGATTGACAATTCAGTTATTTATGATAATGGGGAAGAAAGGGATGTTATTGAGTATAATCTAAGCAATGTCCGGTCTCCTCATAGAGTAGTTAGGATGAATAATATTTCAATTGACTATTCAATTGATAATAATTGGGATGATTGTGCTAATTTATGTCCTACAAATGCATTCACTCTTGAATTTAAAGAGTTCTTTGATGATTTGAATATGGATTTGGGCATTGATTTAATTGAAAATGAACTCTATCCATATATTAATGAGAAAATGTGTATCGGATGTGGGGCATGTGTTGAAATTTCACTAAATGACAATGCCGTTGAGCTTGATAGATATATTGGACCTATAATTCATAGTAGAAATATTGATATCAATCATGAATCTTGTGTAAATTGTTATTTGTGTGAAGAAAATTGCCCAACAGGGGCTATAGAATTAATCGATGGAGAAGTTGTCCTTGACAATGATAAATGTATCAGATGTATTGAATGCACTCATCATTGTCCTGTAGGGGCATTGAAAAGAATCGATATTGAATAAAAAATGGGGTTTTGTTATGAGAGCAAAAGAGTTAATGGATAAAGATTTTGTATATTTGAACTGTAATGATGGTGTTGTTGAAGTTTCTAAAGTAATGGAAGAGATTAGGCGTTTTACCTGTCCTGTTGTAAATGATGATAAACAGCTTGTTGGATGGGTAACATCTTTTGATATTACAAGAGGATTAAGGGAAGGAAATGAAAAAATTTCTGAAATAATGAGTGGTTATGAAGAGATTGCTACAGTTCATGAGATGGACCCTGCAAGAAAAGCGGTTCTCTTAACTGCAAACAATAAGTTTGTTACAGTGCCGGTTGTTAATGACAATAATCAGGTTATTGGTATGGTCAGGGCATGTGATATTGTAGAACTGCTGTCTGATTTGTATGATATTAAAGTTTATAAGTTATATGAGGCAATGCAGCATCAGCTAAAAGGAGTAACATGGGATGAATTGATGGCCGCATCTGCTCTGGTATCTAAAAAGACCACAGGCCAAAAGATTTCTGCAAAAGAATATGAAGAAAATATTATGCATTCCACCTTTGGTGAAGCTATTTGGGCAACTGGGGGATTGGAAAAATTCTTTGCAGGTTTAATTTCTGTCGGTGAAATGGTTATTGCCAGAAGAGTAGGTAATGCAAGAAAATAATGGGATTTTGCATTATATAAATATTGAATGATGTTATATCTCTACATACCCCTGCCAATTAAGATAATTATTAATTGGTAAAAATACTCCATAACTTATATGATTGTGCAAAAATTAATGTTTTTCAATATTTCAAATTTCATTGACAATAGTGCTTGAATTTAATGTATTTTGTAAATCACAAAATAATGGTTTAAATTTAAAATGAATGCATTAACTGGATTGAATAGGTATTTCCACTATATTTTGTGATTTATATTTATTTATATTTTTTTATTTTTCTTTAAATTCGTTTTGCATAATTGACATATTTTAGTTAACATTTTTTTTTAAAAAATTTGAAAACATTCAAAATTTACCTGTTTTTTAATATTCTTAGCTATTTTAAGCGATTTAATTTTTAACAGGATTATACATTATTTTTATAAAGGATTAAAAACTAAATGTTAGTATAAATTAATTTTTTTGTAAGGCGGTTACAAATTATGCAAAAAGTAATAAATGCTCATTGTCATATTTATCCTGAAAAAATTGCTTCAAAAGCGGTTAAAGGAATTCGGGATTTTTATGATCTTGACATGTCGTTAAATGGTAAAGTTGACAATCTCATAGAAGATGGTAATAAAGTGGGTGTTGTTCATTATTTAGTTCATTCCGTTGCAACCACTCCAAAACAAGTAAGGTCAATTAATGAATTTATCAGCAATGTTGTAAAAGAGCGTCCTGATTTATTCACAGGTTTTGGAACCCTTCATCCTGATAGTGATGATATTGAAGGTGATTTTGAACATCTAATTGATTTGGGTCTTAAGGGAGTGAAACTTCATCCTGATTTTCAACAATTTGCCTTAAATGAAGATAAGGCTTTTAAACTTGGTGAAGTTATAAATGAAGGTAATGTTCCTGTCTTGATTCATTGTGGTGATTACAGGTATAATTATTCCAATCCCGAACAGTTAAAACCGTTTCTTGAAAAATTTCCAGATATGCTGGTAATTGGCGCTCATTTTGCTGGGTGGAGTGTTTGGGCTGAAGCAACAGAAAAACTTGCAGGAACTCCAAATCTTTATGTTGATTTGAGTTCCAGTTTATATGAATTGTCCCCACAAGATGCAAAAAAATTCATTTATAAATATGGTGTTGATAAGGTTTTATGGGGAACTGATTATCCTATGTGGGAAGCAGAAAATGAAATGGAACTTTTCCATAAAATCGGTTTGACTCCTGAAGAAGAAAATATGATATTATATGAAAATTCCGCAAAAATTTTAGGAATTCAATGATTATTGGTGAAAATATGTATTCAAAAACGAAATGGGCATTAATTTGTTTTATTTTAGTTTTATTCAATATGGCCGTTGTTTGTGCTAGTGATGTGAATTCAACAGGACTGGGAATAAACCAAGTTGATGATTCAATCGCAATTGATAACACTAATTTAAATGAATTAAATGCAGTAAATGATGTGGAGATATCTTCTTCACAAAATGATTCTAATTTAAAAGAATCAAATGATGATGTTCTTAATAAAAATTTAAATGATGATATTTATTCAGATTCAATTGGAAAAGAGAAATTAGACACAACTTTTACAGCTGTTAGTACAAAAGTTGTCAAAGGTTCTTACTTTCAGGTTTACTTAAAAGATTCAAATAATAATGTTATTAAAAATGCTAGTGTAGTTTTTACTTTGGATAAGAAGAATTTTAATGCTGTAACAGATTCTAATGGTATTGCAAGTCTCAAAATTTCAAAAAATATTGGGAATTATTCAGTAAAGGCTACATTTAAAGGAGATAATAAATATAATTCAGTTTCAAAAACATTTAAACTTGTTGTTCCAATGATAACTTCAATTCTTATTGGTAATGATAAGTTACTGACCAACGGATATTTGAAAATTTATCTGCAAAGTAATTATGCGTCAGCAGTATCCGGTAAAACTATAAAGATTACTGTTGGCGGTAAAAAATTCACTAAAAAGACAAATTCTGAGGGCGTTGTTGTAATTAAACCTAAATTAAGTACTAAAACTTATCTAGTTACAGTTACTTTTGCTGGAACCAGTGATACAGCTGAATCATCAGCATCCAAAAATGTCACCGGAGTAAAAGGTAATGTTAAAAGTCCTTTCTATTATTCTGTACCTTCTAAAAACGGTGTTCCTGATTTAGATTACATGCCTAGTAAATACATTATGGGTAATGAAAATGCTAAATACACTCTTTTAAAAGCCCAATATCTTTCTGTAATTAAAAGAGACAGTTACTGTTTGTTTTTAAAAAATAAATTGACTAAATATGTTTTATTTAAAACAAAAGCCGAACCTAAATATATTCACATGATTAAAAGAGAAAAATGGAATGTTATTGAAAGAGCACTTAATACTAGAATTGTTCTTAAAAATAAATACAATTATTGGCCTGTTCAAATTACTGCAAATTTAAAAGGAAAATCATATACCTATTCTGAAGTTAGGGATGTGCAGGATACAGGTTATACTTGCGGTCCGACATCATCCAGTATGTGCAGTCAAGTTTTAAGAAACTACGTCAATGAATGGCATTTGGGTGTAAAGTCAGGTACTAATTATTATGACGGTTCAAGTACAAGCGGTCTTAAAAGAGGATTAGAGAAATTTAATATGAAATGCACTGTTTACTATAAAAGTTCATTTTATTCTAAAGCGATTAAAGAACTTAAAAAAGGTGGATGCGCATTAATATTCCATACTTGGGGTCATTATGTGGCTGTTTTAGATATCAGCAGTGACGGTAAAAAAGTTCTAGTAGGTAATCCTTCAGGAGATTATGATCATGGAAGTCATAATATTCCAACAAATTGGATGACTGTAGATTACTTGTATAATCAGTTTAATGATTATGATACTTCTGGTTTGATTGTTAAACTTAAATATAGTCTAAGCAAGACCACTAAAACACAAGTCAAAAATTTTTACTCTAACATGGGCTCATGGTCTAGAGGAAATACAAATGAAAGAATTCCTCAAATTTAATTGGGGAACTTTTTTTACTTTTTTTTTTAATTATTTTTAGTTTTGCATGTCATGATACTTTTGTAGCAATATTGGTGACAAAAAATTTTTATAATATTTTATCAAGAAATATATTTTATGGCAAGGCAGGTCAATATTAATAAAGATGTCTCCATTTCTGAAATTCGTAAGGTTAAAAGGGATTTGCAAAAATTTGTGGATTTATATGAAAAAGTTACATTTATTGAAGAAATTTATTGCAACAATAGTGTTAAATCTGCTATGGAAAAAAGAGGAAAAACTGCTCAAACAGGTTATAAATGGGTTAAGGATTGGAATGAAAAGGGTTTTGATGGTCTGTTTAGAAAGGAAGGATCCGGAAGAAATTCAAAATTGTCTGACCTTCAATTTAAAGTTTTAAGAGAAAATATTATTTCAAAAGGATTGACTAGTGTTCAAGAAGTTAAAATGGAGATAAAAAATGAGTTTGGAGTTGTTTATTCCGAAAGACATCTTAGACGACTGATTTTTGATTTGGGTCTTGAAGATATGATTATTTCAAATCACATTAAATAATTTTAAATATGATTTTTTTTGTCCATTTTGTCCTTTTAGATAGTATTCTTCTAATCATATCTCATGTGGATATTATCTTTTTTACAAATACACTTTTTTATTAGTTTAATGTTCATTTTTAATATATTTTTTTTAAAAATTATTTATATAAATTAATTTTATATATTCTTTTTAATATAATTTATTGTGATAATTATTGAATGTTAAATTAGATAGGGGAATGTCAACATTACTTGTTTTCATTGTTGCTGCAGCTATTTTAAGTGCTGCTCAGAGTGTGGTAACAACGGGTATTGCAGGAATCATGGCTGACTTTCATGTTTCTTCAACTACTGCCCAATGGATTTATTCATCATTCTTGTTGGTTTTAGGGGTTATGATTCCATTATCTGCTTATATTACTCGTCGTTTTAAAGTTAAAACTATTTTATTGTCTTCATTGGTTCTATTTTTGGTTGGGTCTTTATTGGCGTATGTGTCTCCGAATATTATTGTATTGATTATTGCTAGAGTTATCCAGGCTATTGGTTCTGGAATTTTGCTTCCGATTACTCAAATCGTGCTTTTTAAGGTTATTCCGGAGGAAAAATGGCAGGTTTATATGGGATTATTTGGTTTCATAATTGGAATTGCTCCTGCATTGGCTCCGACTGCGGGCGGAATGATTATTGATTATGTTGGGTGGAGATCCATATTTTTAATCTTTGCAGGCATGGTATTCATTTTAATATTGATTGCATTGGTTGTTGTTAAATTGGAATTTGAAACCGGCGATTATCCTTTGGATGTGTTATCCTTAATTTTATGTGTTTTGGCATGTGTTGGAATAATGCTTGGATTTTCAAACATTGCAGGATATGGATTTGATTTGGTTTATGTAATTTTACCAATTGTTGTAGGTACATTCAGTTTAATATTCTTTGTACGTCGCCAATTTAACATTAAGACACCATTGGTTGATTTACATGCTTTAAAAAATAAGTATTTCTTTTTTGGAACATTATTTTCAGCATTGCTCTATTTCACAATGTGTGGATTGAATGTTATAATGCCTTTGTTTGTTCAGACTGTCACTTCTCACAATGCAACAACTTCAGGTTTAATTTTGCTTCCTGCAACTCTTGTCATGATTGTATTTAATTTTATAGGTCCTCTTTTAGCCAATAAAATTGGTGTTAGAAAAGTATTGATTATGTCTTGTATCTTTTCGATTGTGGGTTATCTGATAATGATGACTTATAATACAAACTCTACTGTTGAATATATGATTATTACTCAAATAATAAGGGCTATTGGTGCTGGTTTAGGTTTAATGCCTGCTGTAACATGGACTATTGCCGTTGTATCTGGTGATGTTGAAGATGCGACAGCTATCAATAATACTGTAAGACAAATCATAGGGGCAATAGGATCTGCGGTTGCTGTGGTGCTAATGACAGTTTTTGCAGGAGGAGCATTGGCTCATAATCGTGTTTCTGTAGCAGCATTCGGACAGACCTCATTGGTCATGTCTATTCTGGCAGTTATTTGTTTGGTGATTGTAATATTATATATCAAAGATGAAATTCATGATTTGATGTAATTTTGTCTTATTTTTATTTTTTTTATATTTAATTTCGAAATTACTTTTTTATATATCCTATTTCTTATTAATT
>NZ_CAJOJM010000022.1:24582-27549 GCF_905234905.1 Methanobrevibacter sp. UBA188
GATAATTTGGTTAATGATTCTACTGGTGCTTGTGATGTGTTTTCGTGGGTAAGTTCTTCTGAAGGGAATTTTTCTGTTTTATCGATTTATGTTCTCAAAACGGCTGTTTTCAAGCAAAATAATATATGAATTTTATAAATTTTTAGGTATTTTGTTATTGTTTTGTTAATTATTTGCACAATTATATTTTCTTATTGTAAAAATATCTATAAAAATAATGTCTTAAATGTAAATTTTATCTTTTTTCCTATTCTTTTAAGCTTTAATAATAAATTATTTAAAAGATTTTCAATAAATATCATATTATATCACATTTGGAGGATTAATATGAATAAAAGTGATTTGAAAAGAGATTATTTTATGCTCAAAGGACCACTTGCTAAAAAAGGATATGATTGGTGGTGGCATTCTTTTACTGCATATAATAAGAAAACTGGTGAACCAAGACCATTTTTCATAGAATACTTTGTATGTAATCCTGCATTGGCTGAGGAGGAACCTACTTTAGGACAACTTCCTGAAAATAAAGCAGCAGGTAAAAAACCTTCTTATTGTATGATTAAAGCAGGTGCTTGGGGTAAAAATCCAAAACAGATTCATAATTTTTACTCAATGAAATATTTTGACTGTCCTGACGATGAACTTAATATTCAAGTTGGAGACTGCAGTTTAACTGAAACTCATATGAGTGGATTTTCAAGAGTATCTGCTGAAGATGCTGAAAATCATCCTGAATACATGTCTGATGCAGGAGACATGATGTGGGATTTGGACATTGATAAACAAATCACATTTAATGTGGGCTATGGTGCAAGTTCTTTATTCAGAAAATTAAACTCTTTTGAAATGTTTTGGCATGCAGAAGGTATCAAAACACAATACAGTGGAACTGTATGGCTGGACGGCGAAGAATATGAAGTCATTCCCGAAAAATCTTATGGATATGCAGACAAAAACTGGGGAGGAGACTTTACTTCACCATGGCTTTGGATTTCATCATGTAATATAACTAGCCTAATTTCTGGAAAAAAATTAAACAACTCTGCATTTGAAGCTGGAGGTGGAAGACCAAAGGCATTTGGTATATCCATTCCTCGTAAATTATTAATCGGTTTCTACTATGAAGGAACAATGTATGAATATAACTTTGCAAGATTTTGGAACATGGTAAAAATCGATTTTGACTTTGAAGAGGGAGATGAAGTTCACACATGGCATATTAATGCAAGCAATAAGAACTCCAAAATGGAAATGGTGCTTTACTGTAAACGTGACGAAATGATGTTATTTAATTATGAAGCTCCCGACGGTCAAAAAAGACACAACCGTTTATGGAATGGTGGAAACGGTTGGGGTGAAATAAAACTATACAAAAAAGACGGAACTTTAATTGATCATGTAAAAATGGAAAATGCGGGATGTGAATACGGGGAGTATGATGACGAATGATATTCTCAGATATCCTTGCATTAATCATTGTATATATTTATGTTGCAGTAATTTTCGTTGTAGCTGAATTGGTTTTAAAGACAAGACCCGAAGTTTCACGTAAATTTTTACATATTATGGTAGGTAACATGATATTTGCCATGCCATTTTTCTCAGATCCTTGGGTAATGGTTTGGTTTTTGACACTGCCAATTACAGTAGTTTTATTCTTCTTAACTGAATATTCTCCTATTAAAATTCAAAACAGCGTAACCGAATCAGGGCATGCTTTAGGTTTGTTCTTCTATGCATTGATATGGACAATATTGATTGCAATTTATTCCATGCTTTCACCAGCAAATGACCCTAAGTTTTTCATATGGATTGTAGCACTTGCTATTGTTCCTATGGTGTATGGTGATGGATTTGCAGCTTTAATCGGTCAAAAATTCGGTAAAGTTAAATACACAGTATTTGGGGGTACAAAATCTCTTGAAGGATCACTTACCATGTTTGTTGTAACAACTGTCATGAGCGTATTTGTATGGATGGTTTTTACTTCAATAGGATGTACAATGCCTGAATTCAATATTGTTTATATTATAGTGATTTCTGCTATTGCAACCCTTTGTGAAGCATTCAGTTATGGTGGAATTGACAATCTGACAGTTCCTGCAGTAACTTCAATTTTATATTATTTGGTAGCTGTAATGTAGCTGCTTTTTTCACTTCTATTTTTTTGCATTTCAGTAATCATAATTTGCATCTTGGTTGAGTTCATAACTAGACATTTATATATTCTTTAACTATGTATTATTAACGAGTTAAAGGAGCTAAATATCATGTCAGATAGTTTACGTGAAAGAGCAGAAAGAAGAGTCGATAGAAAAATAAAATTTTACAGAAATTTAAAAGCATATGTTATTGTAAATGCCATATTAGCAATTATTAATTGGTTATGCACTCCAGAATTTTGGTGGGTAATGTTTCCTGTATTTTTCTGGGGTATTGGAGTGCTGGTTGACTTTTTAAAAGCATATGTTTTAGTGGATAATTGGGATAGTGAAGATTTTCGTGAACGTAAAATCGAAGAAGAGATGATGAAATTAAGGAATTAAATCATGAAAGTAAATTTGTTTGTTTCAAGAGATATTAAAGAACCTCATGCAGATATTCATGCTAATGAACTGACGGATAATATTTCAAAAGCAATATCAATTCTTGAAAGTGATGAATCCAGTGAAATGATTGCAGTTAAAAAAGGATCTGATATTGCCCTTTTGGAATTCAATGAAATCTATATGTTTAGGGTTGAAGATAAGCAAGTTAAGGTGTATACTCAAAATGATGAGTATTTGATTAAAAAACCATTGTATCAAATTGAAGAAGTTTTAAATAATGATTTTGTTAGAATATCCAAGACCACTATTGTAAATCTTAAAAGAATCGAACGTGTAGCACCTTCACTTAAAGGAATGATGTTCATTGAGCTTAAAAACGTATGTAAAAGGTGGTTTTTCTAAATAATAAATATTAACA
>NZ_CAJOJM010000023.1:0-8133 GCF_905234905.1 Methanobrevibacter sp. UBA188
ATTTGACATTTTGGAAATCGATGTTGGACGTAAAAAATCAGATTTAAGTCATGCAAAAATAGAAGTTTCCGCCCATTCTCCCCAATTGTTGAATGCAATACTTGATGAACTGTCTGTTCTTGGAGCTTCAATCCATGAAATAAAGGAAGTCAATCTTGTTGCATCAACCAAAGATAAAGTTGCTCCTGAAGGTTTTTATTCATCTTCCAATCACGCCACACACATTTACTATAATGGAAACTGGATTCCTGTTGAAGATATAGAAATGGACTGTCTGGTTGTAGTTGATGAAGAGGAAAACAGGGCATTCGTAAAGCCTATTGCCAATGTTGAGGCAGGAGACAAGATTGTCGTTGGCCTTGACGGAGTCAGGGTAACCCCTCCTCAAAGATCAAGGGATGAACACCAGGTATTCGAATTCATGAACAGTGATGTATCTTCAGAAAAGCCTTTGATGAATCTAATAAATGGTATTGCTCAGGAAATGAAGGAAATCAAGGCCAAAGGAGGAAAAATAGGTATTGTAGGGGGTCCTGCTATAGTACACACAGGTTCCGGAAAATACCTTGCATCATTGATTAGGGATGGTTACATAGATGTCATCATGGCAGGTAATGCTCTTGCTACCCACGACATTGAATCAAATCTCTTCGGCACATCTCTTGGAATCGAAGTGGAAACCGGTAAAATCGTAGCTCACGGACACACCCACCACATGAGGGCAATCAACAGAATCAACAATTCAGGCTCCATTAGAAAAGCTGTTGAAGACGGAACCCTAACTGGTGGAATAATGTATGAGTGCATTAAAAATGAGGTTCCATTTGTCCTTGCAGGTTCAATCCGTGATGACGGCCCTCTTCCAGACGTAATAACCGATGTCATTGAAGCCCAAAAGCTCATGAGAAAATACGCTCAGGAAGTTGACATGGTATTGATGATTTCAACAATGCTTCATTCAATCGCAATGGGTAACCTATTGCCTTCAAGGGTTAAAAGTATCTGCGTGGATATCAACCCATCCACAGTTACCAAATTATCCGACAGGGGAAGCGCACAGGTTGTAGGTATTGTAACCGATATAGGAACATTCATGCCTTTGTTATACAATGCGTTGAATGAGGAATAACATGGAATTTACAGCTTATATTTTGGATGTGCTTTTTGACTCATTTTATCCTGCAAGAATCAGGATAGAGGACGGCATCTTCAAGGAGGTCGCTCCAATTTTGATAACCGAAGACACCGAGCTGGATGTCGATGGTCTTGTGGTTCCTGGATTGATTGATGCTCATATTCATATAGAAAGCAGCATGCTTACTCCTGCACAATTCGCAAAGATTGCGGTGCGCCACGGTACCACTTCTGTTGTCTGCGATCCTCATGAAATTGCAAACGTCATGGGGTTTAAGGGCATTGAAATAATGATGAAAAGCGCTTCTGAAGTTCCATTTAAGTTTTATTTTACAGCATCTTCATGCGTACCTGCAACTTCATTTGAAACTTCAGGTGCCGTAATTGATTCTGAGGATATCAAATTTTTGCTTGAAATGGATGATGTTGTCGGGCTTGCCGAGATGATGAATTTTCCAGGTGTCATAAATGGGGATGAGGAAGTCCTCAAGAAACTGGAATATGCAAGGCAGTCCAAAAAACCGATTGACGGTCATGCCCCATTGCTTACCGGTAAAGATTTGGATAAATACCTTTCACAATATATACTTACTGATCATGAATGCAGTACTTTTGGGGAAGCTATTGAAAAAAAGTTGAAAGGTATGAAAATTATGGTACGTGATGGTTCATCTGCTAAAAATATGGAGGCTCTTTTCGATATTTCAAAACGTATTGAGTTCATCAGAAATCAGGATGAATTTTCTCTGGTTCCGACTGAAGTGTTGGAAAAAAGAATCAACACACCAATATTTGATTTCATAGTCAGTGACGATAAGAATCCAAAGGACCTAATCAGCGGGCATTTGAATAAATCCATCAAAAAAGCGACTGAACTGGGAATAGATACTTTCAAATCTGTTGAAATGGTTACAATCAATCCGGCTGCACATTATAATTTAAACTGCGGTTGTATCAGGGAAGGATATGATGCGGATTTTGTCATTGTAGATGATTTGGTAAACTTCAATGTACTCAAAACATACATTGGAGGGGAATGTGTTTTCGACGGTGAAAATGTTCTCTTTGACGTTCCGGAATTTAATTCGGAAAATTCAATTTTCGCCTCCAGAAAAACCGCAAGCGATTTCGACATACATTATGACGGTGATGAGTGCACAGTCAATGTGATAAAATGTTACAACGGTGAACTGCTGACCAAAAAGATGACTGCAAAATTAAATGTCCAAGATGGAATAGTCCAGTCAGACATTTTCCAGGATGTGCTGAAGATATCAGTTGTAGAAAGGTACGGTCATGATAATGTTTCCAATGCATTCATTCATGGTTTCGGCCTTAAGATGGGTGCCATTGCAGCATCCATTTCCCATGACTCACACAATATCATCACTATCGGACATGATTCTGAAATGATGGCAAAAGCCGTAAACATGGTTATCGACAATCATGGTGGAATTGCAGTTGTAAGCGATGAAGCCAGCGATTTTCTAGAACTCCCGATTGCAGGGCTTATGAGCAATGAAGACGGATATGTCGTTGCAGAAAAATTGGCAAAGCTTCAGCAGATGGTGAAAGCACTCGGATGCACTTTCGACGCACCGTTCATGACAATGGAATTCATGGCGCTTCTGGTGATTCCTTCAATAAAAATATCAGATAAGGGATTGTTCGACGGGGATAACTTTGAATTCATGGACGTGATTGTGGACTAAATTTCATATCCCCTTTTTATTAATTCTTTTTTTATCTCACCCATTGACTGCTTTTCTTCTTTTCCACCAACCTTGTTGACGACACGGCTGCATTCCCTGAATCTTGTTAAATAGTATTGCTTTTTTTCTTCATCAACCAAATCGAAACGGGTGAAATTGGCCAAGGTTTCTATGAGGCAGCTGAAAGCCCTGTTAAATGCTTTAGTTTCATTTCTGATAATCATATCGGTAACTTTGGACTTTATGACAATCGCCTCTTCTTTTTTTCTGATGGGATCGCTTTGCTTTACAGCTTCCTTAAGGCTGATTACCTCACATTTGAAATAGGCATCAACGCCCCTGATGGAATTGTCATTGCTGAAATATTCCGGGGGAAGATTGCCTATAGTGGATAATGTAAACAGTTCAGGGTCATGTGTGATGTTTACGGTAAACTCCCTTTGTGATATTATGTTGTCCAGGGTTTTACGTCCTTTGAAAATTCTGCATAAAATTGTGTCATTGCCCGAACAAAGCACTCCAATGGGCGCTGCATTTTGGACATTTTCACAGTTGACGGTGGTGATTATTGTTTCATACTGCTTTCCCTTATCCATCCCAATTAAATTTAAATCGATTTCCATAATTATCCTTGTTTTTTGTTATTTTAAAAATACTTTTATATATGTTTTAACAACATATTTAATATTATTAATTGATTTTAAGGAGTTTAGCTTATGAAATATAAAATGTATGACGAAATGATGGAACAGCCTGATTCACTTAAAAGCACTTTTGAAAGTGAATTTTCCAAAATGGAAGAGGTTTCAAATTTGATTGGCGATGTTGACAAGGTATATTTAATCGGTTGCGGCAGTTCAATTTCAACCTGCTACAGCGTCAGAGATGCAATAAGGATGTCAACCACCAACATTAACATTGAAGTTTACACAGGATATGAATTTTACTACAATAAGAAATTACAGCAAGACGAAAACACATTGGCTATTTTCACTTCCCAATCCGGCGAAACCGCTGATACTTTATCATCACTGAGAAGAGCTAATGAATACGGCATTCACACAGTTTCAATTTCAAACGAACCTGAAAGCTCAATGATAAAAGAAGCTAAAACTCCAATTATAACCAGATGCGAGACAGAAACAGCTATTTTAGGTACAAAAACTTACATCACCCAGCTTGCCTGTCTATATCAAATATTATTCAGCGCTTCTGACTATGAAAACAAGGATGAACTCCTGTCAGAATTAGGTGAAATGCCTGAAATGCTTGAAAAGCTATTGCTTACAACTGAAGAGGACAACAAGGCATTGGCTGAAAAATATGCTGGAGAAGACATATTCTACTGTCTTGGAAGCGGTCCGAACTTCGGTCTTGCATACAAACTGGCAATGACCATGCTTATGGAAGGAGCAATCAAACATGCATGCCCTGAATATTCAGCAGAATTCCGTCACGGATTGATTGAAAGGGCTGAAAAGGATGTTCCTGTAATATTTTTAACATCAGATCTTGAATCCGATGAAATAACTCAAAAGGCAATTGACTTTTGCGAAAATCTAGAAGCAAAATCAATAATATATAAACTTGCAGATTATGCTGAAGTGGATAAATTACTGTCTCCATTCGTTTTGGTTATTCCTCTTGAATGGTTTGTATATTACTTGGCACACTTCAACGGAGAAGATCCTGGTGCAACAAGACACATTGGAAAAGTAAGATATTAGATGTAGATTCAATCTACATTAAACTATTTTTTTTAAAAGATTTTCATAAAAAAAAGGAAAGGAATGTAGAATGATTATTCCACATTTACTTTATGTTTTGGTATAATTAATTTTGGAATGCTGATGATTACCATTCCGTTATTGAATTTTGCTGAAATGTTTTCTAAGTCGATGCTGTTTTCAAATCTGATGGTTTTAACGCATCTTCCTGATTTTAAGGAGTTGACAATAAGTTCAGCTTCATCTTCTTCAAATTCTTCAATATATGGGACGAATGTAGCTTCAATACTGATGTCGTTGTCTCCAGCTTCGATTAAAATGTCTTCTTTGTCAATTCCAGGGACTGATGCTTTGACATAGTAGACATCTTCGGTTTCAACCAAGTCAACATCTAAGCTTTGTACAGTAGTTTTTTTGTAGTCAGCATATTTTTTGTCTGCTGCTTTTTGCATGTTTTTAAGGTTTTCTTTAAATTCATCAATGCTTCTTGATAAGTCGCTAATGACATTGTCAGCAATGGTTTTACCTTTTTCTTTAGTTTCTTCGTATTTGTCTTTCATGTCCTCTTTCTTTTCATCAGTTTTTTCTTCAAATTCGTCTTTTTTATCGGAAATTTTGGTTTCGATAGTTTCTCCATCTACCATTTTTTCACACTCCGTATTTATTTAAAATCATTTGATTGTATTTTATTTACCTTTTGTGAGTATATAAAGTTTTCTATTTTTATAACTAAAAGTAATTAAAACTTAATTCCTTTAATCTTTGATTTTTCATATTGGTGATGCTTTATTTTATAATAATCATGAGTTTTTCAATCAAGGATATGATTATATTTATTTTTAATTAGTTAAATTATATTGATTATAATTTTGAAATAACTATTTTTTTAAATGGCTGTGTCAATATTAAACTGCACAAGATTTTTATACAATTAAATGTGATAGTAATATATCAAAAATAATTTACATGTGGTGAATATGGGCAATTCACGAATATTGAAAATAATGTTTCCATTGGACATTAAAAGTTTATCAATGGTGGAAAGAGTATGTTCTATACTAATTTACACTGTTCCTCTCTTATTATTGGCCATATTAACATATATTAATTTAAATGACTTTTTTAGTATTGTAATTTGGATATTATATTGCATTTTGTTTAGTCCTTGGTTTTATTACATTTTGGATTATGAAAGATTGGAAAAGAAATATAAAATCATGTCAGATATTAGATTTGGCAGTACTTATGAATTTTTGTCTAAATTGATGGTATTTTCAGTTCCAGGAATCATTATTGCAATAATTACAATTAGTTATTTTTTAAACCAATTGAATTTAGGAATCATTCTTTCCTCTGCTTTCATTGTACCGTCATTGGCATTATACTTTAGAAATGATGTTTTTAAAGATGGAAGTTGTATTGAAGGGGAAGAAATTATTTTAGGTTATATTCCAACATGGTATGGATTGTTAAGTTTGGCTGTGGGAATTTACGGTTATTTTAATGCATTTAAATTAAGTAACTTAACCATGGCAATAACTTTAGGTTTAATTACTTTAATTTTTCAAATATTATTTGTCATTCCAGATAAATTCAATAAAATCTTATCATTTGAAGTTAGAAGAAAGAAAGGATGCATAGTACTTTTGATTTCATTAATTATAATATTTTTCTTAATATCTATGATATTAGGTTCATATGGGATCAATTTTAATAATATTTATTTCTCTTTTGAATCAATTATAAGAAAATCTGTTATTTGGATCATTGCTATTATTTTAGTGATACTTTTTGTAAGGAAAATTAAAGATATGGATAGGGAATAATATTTTTCATATTAAAGTCCGTTCGAAAAATATTTCAATTTAATACTGTATTTTTGTACGAAATCACATTTCAAAAATATTTGTTGTATATGGTTGATGATTAGGATATTTTTTGGTTGATGATTAATTTTTTAAAATTTATTAAATTATTTATTTTTGTGATTTAAATAGTTTTAATTAAAAATAAAAAATTTATGATGGTTGATGATTAAGGTTGATGATTCATATTTTATTTCAAAATATATTTTGTATTTCTACCTTTTCCCTTACTTTCTATTAATTCTTTATCTTTTAGTTTTCTAATAATTTTATAGCTGGCTTGGGAAGTAATATTTAACATCTCTTGAATATCTTTATTTTGAATATGCTCTTTTTCTTCAAGTAGGGTTAATACGGAAATTTCATTTGGAGTTAATTGAATGGTATTATCATATTTTGATGTGATTTCACCTAATTTTAATATTTCTGATTTAACTTTATTGATTGAGTATAATACTCCCTGGCAGAAATATTCTAGCCAATTTGTCAAATCATGGTTTTTATCGGCACTGTGTAGTGCATCAACATAAGCCTGCCTATCCTGATTGTAATATTCGTCTAAAGTGAAATAGTCATTGATATTAAATTTGTGAACTGATAGAATTAATGTTGCCATAAGTCTGCTGGTACGTCCATTTCCATCAACAAATGGATGTATACGTACTAATTCATAATGAAGAATTCCTGCGATAATAACTGGATAAATTTCATCGGTTGAATTGTTCAACCAATCTAATAACTCATCTACTAAACCTGGTACTTTATAAGCATCTGGCGGCACATAATTTATTTTTTGAGTATGTAAATTGCCAATAAATACACGAGTGTCTCTAAATTTACCCTCATATTCAGGATTTTTTAATAAATCTTTAGTCAAATCTTTATGTACAGATAGGATTGTGTCAGGGGTAATAACCTTATCAGAATATTGATCTAAATGATTTAATACATTGAAATAATTTAATACTTCTTGTTCTGCTTTTGTAGTTGGTTTTTGATTGTTGTTGATTAATGTTTTTACTTCATCTAAGTTTAAAGGATTTCCTTCAATTGATGTTGAGTAATGTGAAGATCTAATAAGTGCATCCTGTTTTAATTTGGTGTCATATAATGGGATTATTTTTGCATTACTGATGACTTCTTTAGCTGAAGCGATTTTTGCAATATAATTTACAATTTTATCGGTGTATGTAAATTTAGGTTCAAACATAATATCAACTTATTTTTCTTAATTATTATAATTTATGTGGTTGATGATTAACATATTTTTTGGTTGATGATTAATTTTTTAAAGTTCTTTATATTGCTTATTTTATGATTTAAACAATTTTAATTAATAATAAAAAAATCATGTTAGTTGATGATTAAGGTTGATGATTAAGGTTGATGATTAATGTTTTGTGAAAAAATTTGTTGTTATTTGTTAAGAATGGAGTAAGTATACAATTACTTTTGTAGTTACCATTTGTAAATAAAATTTTAAAAATATACTTACTCAAAATTGAAATTTTTGATTAGATAGATTCTGACAAAATAGTAAGTATGCGATTTTTCTCTGCATTACTTTTTGTTAGTATATAAAGTTTTCTATTATTGTAACTAAAAGTAATTAAAACTTAATTCCTTTAATCTTTGATTTTTCATATTGGTGATGCTTTATTTTATAATAATCATGAGTTTTTCAATCAAGGATAT
>NZ_CAJOJM010000023.1:8140-31061 GCF_905234905.1 Methanobrevibacter sp. UBA188
GATTATATTTATTTTCAATTAGTTAAATTATATTGATTATAATTTTGAAATAACTATTTTTTTAAATGGCTGTGTCAATATTAAATTGCACAAGATTTTTATACAATTAAATGTGGTAATAATTATCAAAAATTATATCTTTTATAATAGCAATGATTGTGGCTTTCATTGAACCTATACTATGCTTAACAATTATTTTTGTATTGTCTATTGTCAATATGGTAGTTATAGGTAGAAAAAAAATAATAACTCCTGATTGAATTTCATTCAAAAATCAGCATGTTTGTAATGGAATATCATCAATTGATTATTAAAAAAGTCATTTAAAAAAAGTAAATGAGAGATAATCTCTCATTGTATTTTAGTTTTTCTTATCCTGCAGCCGCAATGTCAGGATAAACACAATTCCCATAATAATGGCCGTTACCTGCATTACGAATGCCATTGTATCCTGAATAATGATATTTACAATATCCTCAATGGTATCGTTCTCTTTAATTTCGTTTATACTGCCTACTTTTTGAAAGTAATCATAAGCCTCTTGATGGAATGTTTCATTTCCTGAATATTCTGGAGCATATATGTCGACTGCATGGGAAATGCCTCCAAAAACTCCAAGAATTAGAATTATTCCGATAACTGCTGTACCTAATGATTCACCTAATGTCTGGCTGGTTGTATTAATCCCTGATGCGTTATTTTGACTTTCCTTAGAAATGTTGACTAATGAAATATCAGTACATAATGCCATTAAAAATCCAAGTCCTGCTCCCATTACGAATAGTCCTGGGATTAAATCCAGTGTTGATGTATCCAGTCTGAACTGATAGCTTAAAAGCATACATCCTGCGATTGACATTATACATCCTATTGCCATGATTGTCTTGTGTTTCATTTTTCCAGTTAAGCTTGGAGCCAGCACTGCAAAAATAAGCAGGCCCATAGTCAATGGAAGTGTGGTCAGACCTGTATTGAATGCATTTAACTCTAATACGCTTTGCAAGAATAGGGAAACTGCAAACAATGCTCCGCCCATTGCAAGGTAAGATAATAACAAAATAATGCTGCCCACACGTAAATTTCTATCTTTAAATAATGCCATATCAAGCAATGGTACTTTGCCGTTTCTTTTTCTTCTGATTTCAAACAATGCAAAACCGACTAATGCAATTAATCCTAAAATTATTGTCGCTACGCTGGTAGTGATATCTTTAGATAGGGATAAAATACCTAAAACTAATAAAACAAGTCCTACAAATGAAATTAGGGCACCTGTAATGTCCAAATCGCTTTTGGATTCGGTAGGTACGAAGTTAGGTATTTTGCTTTGCATTAGTAAAATAATGAAAACGATTATTAATTCACATGCAAATCCGTATCTCCAACTTAAAAATGTTGTCATGACTCCACCGAAGAGCGGGCCGATAGCAGCTGCAATTGCACCCATTACACCTACAATTGCTAGAGCAACTGTACGTTTTTCACCTGAATATGTTCCACTTATGATGGAAACGGTAGCAGGCATCATCAATGCTCCAGCAATACCTTCAATTACTGACCATCCTATAAATAACATTGTAGCACTTGAACTTATTGCTGCAGTAAATGTACCGACACCATAAAGTGCAGTACCGATTAAAAACAGTTTCTTTTTACCGACTATGTCCTGAAGCTTGGCGCTTAGCAGCATGAATGCAGCGGTGATGAGAGTATAAAATGACATGATCATTTGAATGGTGCTCACATCAGTATTCAAATCAGCAACAACCTGAGAAATACTAACATTCATGAATGTCGCATCCAAAGCTATAATAAATGAAGCTAAAGCCACTATTATCAATGGAACCCAAGAGTGTTCCTTAATAGTTTCATTCATTTTTATTAATCCTCCAAAATAGTGTTACGTTTATAAAAATTTTTTTCATGTCTTTTGAATGGATATGTCAAACATTAATTATATCCTGCTATTGTATTTCTTTTTTATTGCTTATATTTTTTTCATAGTTCTCTAAAAAGATTCAGCTCTGATAATGAATTAATGAGGGGGTGATGATTAATTTGATTAAAATTGGATTGTCTTGACCAATGGTTGAAATATTTCAAATATTATGTTAATTCTAAAATTAAGTCAAGTTCAAAAGCAGACTTCAATTTAAATGTCGGGCATTGATTGATTGAGCAAATACTATTTTTCAGCAATATGTAATGCTGTGTGCTCTTCTGTTTTTTGAAAAGAAACTGGATTAAATCCATTTTGTATGAATAGTTTTTTCATTTCCACTTCTCCATAAAAATGATAATCTCCATTAGGTGAAAATTTTGTCAGCAAATTCATCATTGGTCTTACAAGAGTTGGAACATAAGGATCTCCGATTAATAACTTTCCTCCTTCTTTTAGGACACGTTGCATTTCCGCTAGGACAATATCTGGATGAATGTAGTGGTGAAATGATGCATTGCAAACTATAATATCGAATGTATTATTGTCGAAAGGCAATTTCTCAGCGTCAGCTACTAAAAATGATGCTTTATCATTGCATTTGTCTTTTGCTTCTATTATCATGTTTTCAGAAAAGTCAACTCCAGTCAATTCATATTTTTCATCCGGAAGCATTTCAAACAGATTTCCATTTCCACATCCAACATCTAAAATCTTTCCGCTTTTTGATTTTGAAATCTCTTTAACCAGATTTTCATACATAGGTTCGACAAATTTTCCATCTTTTGAATTGTTATAATGCTCGGCAGTTTCGTTAAAATGTTGTTTTGTTCTTTCTTTTGCATTCATAATATTACTCTCTTTGAATCTAGATAATTGTAAAGGATACTCTATTGAAATCAATATAAATAGTTATTTTACAGAGTCTTTAAGATGCAATATGTCGCTGATGAAATGCACAAAAAGATTATTGAAATTTAAAGGTAGTTGATTGAAATGCTGAAAAGTATTATATTTTAACAAAGTGAAGCTGGTCTTAAAAGGATATATCTGCGTTTAATATTCAAGGAGTCTATCAAAAAAAGAATAATAAATAAGAATCGGATGATTCCTATTTAATTTTAATTTTCACAGTTTTGGTTGCTTTTTTATATAATGTATTTCCATTAAAGGTCAATTTGCCTTTAAAAGTACCTTTTTTACTTAATTTGGTAATTTTAAAGGTTGCTTTTCCTTTGGAATTGGTTTTAGCTACGTAAGTTTTACCATTCACTTTTAATGTAACTTTAAGTTTTTTAATTATTTTGCCTTTGCTGTTTTTCATTGTTACTGTATATTTTTTAGTTTTTAAAGATTTTTTGAAAGTTTTTGCTTTAGCAGATATTTTCGGTGTATCTTTTTTAACTGTTATTTTTGCAGTGGCAGTGGTTTTAACATACTTTCCAAAGCCATTTACAGTAACTGTTGCAGTATATGTTTTTGGAACCAAACCGTTTAACGGCAATTTGACTTGTCCGTTTTTATTTGTTTTTAGTGTTTTGACAGCTCCATTTGAAAGTTTAATGGTTACCTTAACTCCAGTTAGCACATCACCGTAAACATCTTTAACGGTTGCAGTCAAGTATTTTCCACCATTGTATACGGTAGTCACATCAGAAGCCTTTATTGTTGTTGTTAAATTTTCTAAAGGTTTTGTATAAACTTTTAGAGGAAGGGCCTGATTTTTAAGGGTTACATCTCTAAATCCTGTTCCATCGTCAACAAATGAAACGTTTGCTTTGGAAAGAACTCTTGTCTCATTTAATAAAGGAACGGAATGTGTTTTCATAACAACTGTAAAGATGTCTCCTTGTTTTATAGGAATGCTTTTGCTTAACTTGATGGTGTGGAATCCTCTAAATGGGGATGAGCCATTTTGTGTTAATTTCAGTTTGTTGTTAACATAAATCTCGACAACATAATCTTCATTTTTTTCGTTGAAGTAGGTTCCAACAGCACTTATGAAGTCATCTCCAATTGATTGGTATGAATTTTTATAGGTATAATTTTCTGCTTTGGTTTCGAAGTTAAACATTCCGCTAATGTCAGTCTGATAGTTTTTATTGTAGTTTTCAGTGTTTTCAAGTATGAATCCGATAAATTGACTGTCATTTCCGAATACGGTGTCATAATATGACACATATATGAATCCGTTATCATATTTGTCCTTGCCGTAGCTGTTTTTAATGATCCATGCTCCGTTTCCTGGTGGGGTTATTAAAAAGTTGCTTGCAGGGTAATTGTCATCCCATCCAACAACACAAATTGCATGACTTGCATGTGTTTCTTTAGTTTCATTGTAATACCATGCAGAAGTGTTTGTATTGAAATAGGGGGATAGGTATGTTATAAACAGATCTCCTGTTACTGCACCATATTTCAATATGGCTTCTTTTATTTTGGCATTGTCTGATGTATTTGCGCGTCTATCGATTATTTCGGCATCCTGGATGTGGATTGTTTCATTTGTAAAAATTACATGGTCGATTTTTCCATATATGTCAAATGAATCATATTCTGTAGATATTGGTCCATACCAGCCAAGAAGGTAACTTAAGGCCATGTATGTAAATCCTGATTCGGTAATATCACTGTTACCGTATTTTGAGTATTTTAATA
This sequence comes from Methanobrevibacter sp. UBA188, assembly GCF_905234905.1. Taxonomy (NCBI): domain Archaea; kingdom Methanobacteriati; phylum Methanobacteriota; class Methanobacteria; order Methanobacteriales; family Methanobacteriaceae; genus Methanobrevibacter; species Methanobrevibacter sp. UBA188. Next base: position 12,738 of record NZ_CAJOJM010000023.1, read on the forward strand.
AGTTTTTCTGTATGTTTTGTATGGATAAATCATACTCGATTCCGGTTGATTTAAGCAAGGCGGTTTCTAATGCTGAACATGTTGAGAAAACCCAACAGCCTCCGGAAAATCCTTGATCTTTTATTGAACTCACCCATCCCCAATCACGGGAGTCATAACGTGCTGGGAGATTTTCAACAGTTACTGTATTGTTTATTAATTTTATTTTCAAGCCGGTTCCATTCATTATAAGAACATAATTGGTATCGGTAAGATTTTCAACTAAAATGTCATCTGCATAGTCATTGTCATTTAAAATAGAATCTTTTATGTATAAACTATGGACAGCTTCTGTATTATTTTCAAAAACTGAATTCTTTATAATATATCCTCCTGAATATACATATATTGCATTTTTTGTATTGTTGATGAATCTGGAACCAGTTATATTTAAAATGCTTGTATCAGCACATATTGCTCCACCATTTGACAAATCATCTGTGAAATCCAATTTGTTATTAGTAAATGTAGAATTCACGATTTCAAATGCGGGATATTCTATTGTTTTTGTGCTGGTAATATCAGTAAGGTTAACTCTTTGCACGATTAAATTTGAAGTATAGATTGCACCGCCTGAATAGACAGCAGAATTATTGATGAACTTGGAATTTCGAATTTCCAATTTTCCTCCAAGTTGAATTAAAGCGCCGCCGTATCTGCTGTGTGAATTGATGAATTCCGTATTATTTATTAATAAAGTTGCAGCATTTCCTCTGCTCCATCCGTTTACGTCATTTAAGATACATCCTGCATTATTCAATGAGGATACATTAACGAAACTACAATTGTCAATAGTGGGGTAGCATGTATCTGTAAATGCCAAAGCTCCTGCAGTCTTTGTGGCATATAGGTTAATGAATTTTGTGTTGTTGCATGTTACATATGAATTTGTTGCATATATTGCTGTTGAATATGCTGCTGTTGAGTTCATGAAGATTGAATTTTTCACTGATAAGTGTTGGTCTGAACTACAATAAACCATTCCTCGAGTTATATTGTTTGTATTTCTAAAAATTGAATTTTCAATATAGAAATTAATTTTTAGAGAATCATCATATGAAGAACTTTCATTGCCTTCCGTGAAATTTTCATTGTCATCATCGGTTTCATTATATGTATAATTGCCAGTATCATTTAAGTAATCACTGTCATCTCCGGGTCCAACCAATGTATAATTCTCTATAGCTCGGACTTTGATGAATATTACTCCTCCTTCTGGAGCAAAATTCCCGTCAAATATACAATTGTCTACATTGAGGCCGGTTTCAACATATATTGCACCACCGTTTTTTGCAGCATGATTGTTTTCAAAAACAACGTTGTTGCATGTTATATTTTTATGTGCATATATTGCTCCACCATTTTCATGGTTTCCATTAATCAGAATAAGATTCTTTAATGTGATGTTTCCATCATATGTGGAGAATATTCTTGATTGGCCATTACCATCAATTTTGTGGTTGTTTCCATTAATAGTAATGCTTTTGTTAATTGTTATTCCATCCTTTGAGCCGGATTCGTATATGTAATCTTTTGTAATATTCAATACGCCTCCATCCTCAACTTCATCTATTTCATTAGATAAATCCGTAAAAGTGCCGGTAGTATTCAAACTAACAATTTCATTAGATGCATCTTCAATGCCAATGTTGTCATCAGTTGAATTGTCTGCTGCACTTACTGCAGTGATGGCAAAAATTGTTATTATTAAAATTGTTAAAATTTTTGTAAGTTTGTTCAAATTATACCTCCAAAATATTTGTATTATAATATTTGGTTAGGATGATACTTATAATTATTTTTTTTCAATGCTTTACAGTATTCAAAATTGAATAATTCTGTAAAAAATATCTTCTTTAAAGCTTTTTCACTTTTAGTTCCTTGCGGGGAACAATTCTTTGATATTTCACATCAGGATATCCAATTACCATGCATGTAACTACATCATATCCCTTTTCCAAATCGAGCAGCTTTTTAAGGCTGCGGCTCATTTTACTGCACATTACAAAAAATCCGCTGTACAATACTCCAAGTCCTAGGCTTTCTGCCATAATTTCCATATATGAACTTGCAAGACCGCCGTCAACCGTACTTTTACTTGCAACAACTATCACTAATGGAGCACCTTTAAAGAAAAAGTCATCATCTATTTCTATTCTCTTCAAATAGCTTGCAAAAACAGATCCGAATTTTTTACCTTTTCTGAATAGGTTTAAGCATATTTCTTCTGCTTCTTTTTGCTTGGATCCTAGTATTGTATATGAAATCATCTGCTTGTTTGCTCCGGTAGGAGAATAACGTCCTGCTTCAAGAATCTTTTCTATTTTTTCATCTTCAACCAAATCTGGCTTGAATTTTCTGATTGTACGTCTGCTTTTCATTGCATTGAGCAGTGTTTCAGAGTCAATTTCACTCATTAAAACAACTGCCTCATCAATGAAGTCGTAATTGGTCATGGTTATCGCCCCTTGTGGACATATTGCATAGCAGTGACCGCATTCCATGCATCCTTTCTGGCTTGTGTGAATTTCATCATTTTCTAAAAACAGGTATGAGTTAGGACAGTCATCAACACATTTCAAACAGATAATACATTTATCACAATCAACAGTAATCGGATTCATATTGTTTCACCTTATTGATGAAATATTGACAGTATAAACTAATAAATTGTTGTGTAATTGATTTTTGACTTTGTCTAAAGAAATAATGCATACTTTGAATTAAAAATGTTTTGAATTTTGCAAAAGCATTTGAAAAAGTAATTTTTGATATTTTTGGATAATTTCTCAGATTGAGCACATTATTGACTTTCTTTGCATTTTCCACAAACATGGCTAATGATTATTATTTAATATGGATGGAATTCAATATAATTAATTATGAATAAAATTGTTGAGGATAAATGGGTAACGATAATTGGTTGCTTGCTTTTGTTTAGCGTGCAGTTCATAGCAAATATGGTTATTGTAGCTTTGCCTTCAATGTCTTCGAATTTGCATTTGGATTTTGAAATGGAAAACGCTATCAATCTGGTTTTTCTAATCACTTCAGTTTCACTGATGGTTCCTTTAGGAACCTATGTTTCGAAATATGGGATTGGAAGATATCTGAAAATCAGCCTTTTGCTGATGATTTTTGCATTATTGCTTTCGGCTTTTGCAGCAGACATTAATATGATTATGTTTTCAAGATTTCTTCAGGGAATTGCCACTGCTGTCATCAACAGTTCCATGTATGTCATTGTTACATTGCAGCTGCCTTCCGACAGGTTGGGTTCTGCATTGGGAATAATGGGCTCCTGCGGTTATGTTGGATTATGCTTGTCGAATACAGTTTCCGGATTTATCGTTTATTATTTCGGTTGGAGGGTAATTTTCCTTGTATTGATTCCAGTTTATATTGTTACTCTATTGATATTGATTAAATTGGATAAGGAATGGTATATTGAGGGTATTGAAATTAGTGACCATATAGGTTCGATACTCTATGTCATTTTCATGATTCTTTTCCTGTATGGTATTACCAGACTGGACAACAATAATCTGGAAGTGATAATAGCAAGTCTGGTAATTTTTGGCATCTTTGTATATTTCGAAAGGCATATCTCCAATCCTCGTTATGACTTGAGAATTTTTAGAAATCTAAAATATTTGATTGGAAATTATTCCGCTTTTGTTATGTATGCCATGGCATTTATCGCATCATATATTCTTAATTTCTATTTGCAGTATGTTTTGGGATATGATAGTCGATGGACAGGATTATTTTTACTCTCAACACCTGTTGCAGTTGTATTTGTCTCCAGTTTTGCCGGAAAATTAGCGGATAGGGTTGATGAGAGGATTATATCTTCCATTGCATTAGTCTTCATTTTAATTGATGTTCTATTATTGTTTTTCATGGATGTGGTGCCGCTTTATATGCTTTTGGTTGCATGTATCCTTCAGGGAATTGGGCATGGTCTTTTTTCCTCGCCAAACAATCGTTTTGTATTGACTCAAGTCAGTGAAAAGGATTTGAGTAATGCATCTGCGGTGCTTTCAACAAGCAAGGATGTTGGAAAAAGCATTAGCTTGGCTATGTTTACTGTAATAAGTGGTTTTTTCATGGGATCTGCCAACACTTACGATGGCAATGTTTCTGCATTCCTACTGCCTTCTAAAATTACATTGGCAATATCATTGCTGCTTGGAATATCTGCTTTGATTTTATTGATTTTAAACAGACTTAAAGATTAGGCTATGGTTTAATTAAACATTAAAAAATTAAAAAAGATTATTTGAGTCTAATTGATTTGGTGAAATAATTTTTAAAAAATAAAGAAAATAAAGTGTTTAATGATTTTAAACACTTGTTAAAGTACATCAGTCTCTTCTGAAGAGATCTCTTGTATATACCTTGTCTGCAACATCGCCAAGAATGTCTGAATCAAAACGGTTTGCAAGAATGACATCACTTTCACTCTTGAAACGGTCAATATCATTTACCACTTCGGATTTGAAGAAATCGCTTCCATTCTCTAATGTTGGTTCATAGATGATTATTGGAATTCCTTCTGCCTTTATACGTTTCATGACGCCCTGTATGGCTGATGCACGGAAATTGTCACTGTTACTCTTCATGGTAAGTCTATAGACTCCAACTGTTTTTGGGTCTCTTGAAATGATTTGGTCAGCAATAAATTCCTTACGTACGGAATTGGAATGAACCACCGCTTCTATCATAGTCTGTGGAACGTCCTTATAATTTGCCAACAGCTGTTTTGTGTCTTTAGGCAAGCAGTATCCACCATATCCGAATGATGGGTTGTTGTAATGTCCTCCAATACGAGGATCCATACATACTCCGTCTATAATCATCTGTGTGTCAAGGCCTTTGGTTTGAGCATAGGTATCAAGTTCATTGAAGTAGCTTACCCTTACTGCAAGGTATGTGTTTGCGAAAAGTTTGATTGCTTCAGCTTCTGTTAAATGTGCCAAAAGCACAGGAATGTCCTGTTCGATGGAATCTGACCTTTTTTCCTCTTCTCTTGCACCTTCCAGAAGAAGGTCTGCAAACATCTGTCCTTCTTCTTCCTGGTCATCGTCGCATCCAACAACTATGCGGCTTGGATGGAGATTGTCATAAAGCGCTTTTGACTCACGAAGGAATTCCGGGCTGAATATTATGTTTTTGATTCCATACTTTTCACGCACGGATGATGTATATCCCACAGGTATTGTTGATTTGATAACCATAAGAACGTCAGGATTGACCTTAAGTGTCCATTCTATAGCATCCTCAACTGCGGATGTGTCAAAGAAATGGTTGACGTCATCGTAATTTGTTGGTGTAGCTATAATGACAAGTTCAGCGCTTTTGTATGCTGCTTCCTTGTCGGTAGTTGTGTGAAGGTTCAGTTCCCTTTCGCCATCACGGACTTCCTTAAAAAATCTTTCGATTTCATCATCTTGTATGGGGCTAATGAACTGATTTAATTTCTCTGCTTTTGATTCTGTTGTTGTAATTGCAGTAACTTCATGTTTTTGAGCTAGTAAAACAGCAAGAGAAAGACCTACATATCCTACTCCTGCAACGGTAATTTTCATTTTAATTTGTCTCCTATCTTATCTTTTTTTATAGTGTTATCTTATTTCATTAAAATAATCATGTATATATTACATTTTTTTTATTTAAATAACTTTGTGTAAATCAAAGGGTTTATACTTCTTTTAAGGATTGATTTTTCAAAATCCGTTAATTTTGAGGGTATATGAATTGTTTAGATAATTTTTTTTAAAAGTCACATTTTTTTTTAAATTTGGAAATTATTTATAATATTTCAAATAAAATATATATTATGAATTTATTGAGTATTGTTGTGCCATGTTTTAACGAAGATGAAAGTGTTGGAATTTTCCTAGAGGAAATTCAAAAAACATTAAAAGACTATAATTTTGAAGTCATTTATGTGAATGATGGATCCAGTGACAATACTCTAAAATATATTAAAGAACTGGCCAGTAAAAATTCAAATGTTAAGTATATATCTTTTTCCAGAAATTTTGGAAAGGAATCTGCAATTTTTGCCGGTTTAAAATATGCTTCCGGAGATTACATATGCCTTATGGATGCTGACTTGCAGCATCCGCCAAAACTGATTCCTGAAATGTTGGAAGCAGTATTGGACGAGGGTTATGATGTTGCCGCAGCAAGAAGAGTTTCAAGAAAAGGCGAACCGAAAATCAAATCATTTTTCTCCCATAGGTTTTATAAGGTATTCAATAAAATTTCCGACATTGACATGGTGGAAGGAGCTACCGATTATCGTATCATGACTCGGCAGGTTGTTGATTCTGTATTGAATCTGCCGGAATATAACCGTTTTTCAAAAGGTTTGTTTCAATGGGTTGGATTTGATACAAAATGGATTGAATATGAAAATATTGAGAGGATTGCCGGTGAAAGCACATGGTCATTTTGGGGACTAATCAAATATTCCATTGAAGGCCTTGTTGCATTTACAACACTGCCATTATCTGTTTCAACATTTTTGGGTATGGTATTTTCGGTTATTGCATTTATTTATATGCTATTTATTATAATTAGATATTTGATTTACTCTGAAGCTGTTCCAGGTTATCCTACACTCATATGTTCCCTTCTGCTTTTGGGCGGTATACAATTGCTTTCGATTGGAGTTTTAGGTAAATATTTGGAAAAAACTTATTTTGAAGCTAAAAACAGGCCAATTTTTATTGTTAAAGAGTCAAACATTGAAGAGGAGTAAGAGTAATATGATGATGATAAAATTTGATAGGGAACTTGTTTTATATGTTGTTTTTGGAGCATTCACATTTTTCGTTAATATTGCAGTATATTTCCTCTTTGAAGATGTTTTAGGGGTTAATTACCTTATTTCAAATATTATTGCATGGTTTTTTTCAGTGCTTTTTGCATATATCACAAACAGGATTTGGGTATTTGAAAGCAAAAGTCCTGATATCCTGAAGGAGATGGCTCTGTTTTTTGGAGGAAGAATATTCTCCGGTGTTGTTGATACTGCACTCATGTATCTTTTTATAGATGTTATGATGATTGGAGATACAATATCCAAAATTGTAGTTCAGATTATTGTAATTGTCTTGAATTACATATTTTCAAAACTGATTGTCTTTAAAGATTAAAAAAAGAAGTGCGTAATGCACTTAATGTTTAACTAAATTGAAGCTGTAATGACCGGCATCATAGACTTTCTTCAAATCATACTTTTCTTCAAATTCTTTGTTGGATTCCTTAAGCTTCCAGTTGACCAGATAAACCTTTTTGTTTGGATGATCCTTAAGAATTTTGGTGAAATTATCAGAAAATTCAACATCGCCGCTGTAGAAATATGACCCTGACAGTGTATACTGTTTGCTGGTATTATTCAAATCGTCGTGCAGAATCTTATATCCGTAATCGGTATTGTAGACAATAACACTGTTGTTATTGTTGATGCTATTCAAAAAGCTGTCTTTTTTATCATTAAACTCCAATCTTGAATCGATATCATCGTGTGTAATGGCTATACTTGCACCGGTCAGAATGACTATCAAAATCAGTGCAACCATTAAAACTTTATCATCTTTAATTTTACCTATAACGATTGAAGCTGAAAGCCAGAATATTCCAAACACAGGAACAAGATATCTCATTCTCATGGTATTTGAAAATGAGGACATTAGAGAAAGGATTCCAATTGCAATTGTTCCATACATTAAAAATACGCCTGCAGCAGAGAATCTGTCCTGATTTTTATAGATTAAAACCAAAACCAGAATTAAAAATGCAAGAGCTACCAGCTTGAAAATAACCATTTCAAATTCGAAATTTTGACCTTTGATTGCAAAAGCAGTAAGGTAATGTATTGCATTGGCTAATTCAAAGCCTTCACGAGGTTCGCCCGCCTGAGTTTGCATTTGATGAACAAGAACAATCATCCATGGGGCATATAGAATAATCAATGCCAAAACGGATTTTCCAAATTCCTTTAGCTTGTCCTTGTGTTTGGTTAGGATTTCGTACAATATGAGCAGATATATCAATCCGCATGTAATCGCAAAGAAGTATTGCGTATACACAGACAGAAGTGTGAATAAGGTTAAAAGCATCCAAGATTTCTTATCCCAGTTGGTTATGACCTCATTGTAATATATGAATGCCATCAAAAGGAAAAACAGTCCCCAAGGATACATTCTTATTGTTAAAAATTCAATAAAAAAGTCACTCATTACTCCTAAACAAAATACAAACAATCCTGCAGTCAACCAACCGTAATCTTCTCGTATTTTGGTTGCTGAAACTACCATTATAAGAATATATGGAATTATTGAAGCAACTTTTAAAACGTAAAGGTTTTGCAATCCCAGTGGTGTTAACAAATACAATATCATATAGTACAGTGGTGGATGAACGTCATGAACTGCTACAATCATTCCCTGCATAAATGGAAGATTTACCAAACTGTAAGTCCAATATTCGTCAACATTAATGAAGGTATGTGTTAAAGGAGAAATAAACATGTAAAGCAATATCAAGATTGCTGCGCCAAAAAATACTTTGCCTATTAAATCCCTTTTTTCATACATGTGGATATGTTTGATGGGGATATTATTTAAAAATTTCACTTTATTTTGTTTTGAGGTCAACAAATTCATTGTATGTAATGAATTTATGACCTTGATTTTTGAGCATCTTTACCAAATTGTCCAGTCGTTTTGCCATATCTGATCCGCTGTGGTTTTTGATGATGAATGGCATTTTAAACTCAGGATGCTTTTTGAGCTCATAAAACTCCCATGGGTGGAAATAAGTTACAAAATAGCCGTCATGATTAAGGACTCTTCTAACCATTCTGTGATAAATCCATTCCGGTAGGTTGTGCAGGGATAGCCAGAATAGTGGAAATCGCAAGTGTGGTGTTACTGAAGCCGGAATCTGCATGACTCCGTCCTTCATAAACCATGTGCGCGGGGTTTTCAGGTTCATGTATCTGCCAGGAATAAATGCTGGGTTAAGTGATGAATTGTAGCGGTATCCCACACGCTTGATTTCAGATTCCACAACGGGAAACATACGTGGTTGGCGGTAGCCTGTTACGGTAATGCCTGAAATGTTTTCAACGATTTCCTTTGAAAGGGCAAAGTCGCTTTCCTTTGGTTGCCAATGGTCAACGCCATGGCAGGCTACCTCATGGCCTTCATTCATGATGCGCTCTATTATATCCGGAGCATTCTCTGCAAAGTTTCCTGTACAGAAGAATGTTGCACGCACATCATTTGCCTTAAGTATGTCTAAAATAATGTTTGTACCTTCTATAGATACTTTCATACCTTCTTCAAGTGAATAATCCACTCCATGCTCGCGAGGACCATCAAACTCCTCAATGTCAAAGCTTAATAATATCATGTTTCCCATCTTGATTATGTGATTTTTAGGATAATTTCCTAGTAGTACTCATCATCCTCTTCAACGCTTCTGTCTATTTTTTTGATTGTGCGGATGACCTTGTTGATTTCGTCTATTCCTTCACCTTCAATTGCTGAGATGAAAATGGAATTGTCAATGTCGTCAATATACTCATTAAGATATTCTCTGTCCTCCACTAAATCCATTTTGTTGAACAGATAGTAAACAGGAATTTCAGAAAAAATCTTTTCGATTTGTTTTAACAGGTTATACTGATTTTCCAAGTGGAATCCGCAGGTTTCGGATGCATCAAAAATGAATAGTATTGCATCTGCCAGATGTTCTAGTGCAACGATAGCATTCATTTCAATGTCATTCATTTCCAAAACAGGTCTGTCCAATAGTCCTGGAGTGTCAATAATCTGTATGCTTCTCCAGTGCATTTCTGTGTGTCCGATTTGAATTCCTTTGGTTGTGAATGGATAGTTTGCAACCTGTGGATCGGCACCTGTAATCTGCCTTAGGAGAGTGGATTTTCCGACATTTGGAAAACCTGCAATTACTATGGTGGTTGCATCAAAGTCAATTGTCGGCATGTTTCTCAGGTTCTGTTTTGCAAAGTCAAGGAAATCCAGATCCTTTTTGATTTTGTTGACAACTGATGATATTCTTCCGTAGGCCTGCTTTTGAATGGAAGTTGCCCTTTCGGAAGGGTTTTTTCTAATTTTTGCACCATATTCCTTTTCAAGTTGGGTTATGATTCCATAAGCCCAGTTAAGTGCGCCTAAGGATTGTTTTAAATCATCAACACCAACTGTAATGTCGATATAATCCTGATAGAATGGATGCAAGTCTTCAATTTCCGGAACTGCATCAATGATTGATTTGAGTTTATCTTTAATGACCTGACATGAAGTAACAACTCTTCTCTCTTCAATCCTTTTACCTTTCAGGTGTTTAGGTATTTTCTGACTTCTGATTAAGTCAGCCTGTTTTTTACCTCTGCTGAAGCCTTTGTCCAATAATTCTTCAGGAGTAGGTATTGTTGGAATCATCATATTATCACTATTTAAAGATTTGTCCCTGGAACTTGTACACGTCACAGCTTTCATCCATCCAGCTGTCTGCGCTGATTCCTGCTTTCATACAGGTGTGTTCTAAAAAGTCTTCTTTACCTAATAGGTTTTCTACAGCAACTTGCGGAAGCAACAATCCTCTTGAATATCCTTTTTGAACAATCAGACCGTCACGGCCGATTTCGATTTCATCCAGATATTGTTTAGGGTGAGCAACTTCAATCAGTTCCGGTCTTGTTAGGACAGTAACTTCAAAGTCGAGGATTTGGAATTCGTCCTTGGTAACTGCACTGAATCTTGGGTCGTTGAATGCTGCTGCAATGGCCACTTCAATTGTTGCATTTATGGCCGGTTCTATAGGTTCGGCATATCCTATGCATCCTCTTAAATCATTATTTTTGTTCAATGTAACAAAGACTCCCAATTTTTCATCAAGTTCTTCAGGGTAGTCTTTAGGAATTTCCATTTTCTCTTTTGTTTCTATATAATGTTCAATAGCTTTTTTAGCAATGTCTACCAAATATTGTCCTGCTTCATCACTTATCATTATCCCATTCCTCCTACTAATGCATTTAAAATTCTTGTGTGTGGTCCTCCATCACCTACGGGTGCTGTCTGGCCACCTTTACCACAGAATCCAACACTCAATTTAAAATCATTTCCAATAGCATCAATATTTTTCAATGTTTCCAGAATATTTCCGGATAGTGAAACGTCTCTTACAGGTGCTGAAATTTCACCGTTCTTAATCAGATATCCTTCAGCAGCATTAAACTGGAAAATGCCTTTTGCAGTGTCCACCTGACCTCCTCTTGAACCTTTAAGATAGATTCCGTCAGGTACATCTTCAATCAATTCATTAAAGCTGCTGTCGCCTGGCTGCAGGAAGGTGTTGCTCATTCTGACGATTGGCTTATCTGCAATGATTGATCTTGCATTTCCTGATGATTTCATTCCTAATTTTGAAGCTGTTTCTCTTGAATTTAGAAGGGAAATCAGTTGTCCGTCCTTTACCAGTTGGTTAGGTTTGGTCTTAACTCCTTCAACATCGTATGGATAATATCCAAAGCCATCTCTTTTGCTTGCATCATCAAAGATATTGACAATGTCTGATGCGATTTTTTCACCTAATCTGCCTTTTAGGATGGAATCGTTTTGAAGAATTAAATCTCCTTCAACGGCATGGCCCAATGCTTCATGTATCAATACTCCGGTAAGCAATGGGTCAGCTATTGTGGTGAATTGTCCTGAAGGTGCAGGTTCGGCATCAAGTAATCTGACGGCCTTTTCACCAATTTTTCTTCCGAATTCTTCAATGTCTACGTCGGCTATTACTTCAAAACCTTTGACTCCGCCCAAACTGTCGTGTCCAAATTGAATTATTTCTCCATCGGTAGCGGATGCATTCAGAGCCATTCTTACTTTGCTTGTTTTTGTTTGAATCTCACTGCCTTCGCTGTTCATGAACAATTCGTTGATTTCACCATCACTGTATCCTGCAGTGGTACTGTTGACCTTGTCGATGCTTGCAGCATCGCTGGCCTCTTTTATGATTTCCTTTTTTTCTTCAATTGAAACGTCTTTGAAAGGTATTTTAACGTCCACTTCCACTTTATCTTTTATTATTTCACTTTCGCTTAATTCAACATCTCCGGTAAGTGAATTGGATAGTTGGATAGCGGTATCTGTAATTTCATTTAATTTTGATAAATCTGTAGTGTATGCAAATCCCCAAGCTCCATTTTTTAACACCCTAATTCTTGCTCCTAAACTCATTCCGGTGTTAATTTCATCCACTTTTCCATCTTTCATTAATATGGATGTGTTATCGCTCATTCCAGCTCTAACATCTATGTAATCTACTTGGGGGATTGTTTTTTCAATAATCTTTTCGAATAAATTTATATATTCTTCCATTTTATCCCTCAAATTTAGTATTCTAATATATATTTTGAATAACATATATAATAAAAGTTATTTATATAATGAGAAAAAATATATCAATTGTTATAAAAATTTTTGGTGATTGAATGGTTATCATTGTAGGAACTGGTGCAGGCGGAGGAATTCTTGCATATGAACTTGCAAAAAATGACGTGCCTGTTACAATAATAGAAAAAGGACCTTATATAAAATCAGGAGAAGCTTTCAAATATTATGATAAATACTCTGAAGACGTTGATCTGTTGACTACCACATGTATTGGAGGAGCATCAATCGTATCCATGTCCAATATGGTAAGGGCTCTTGATGAAGAGCTATTGGAATTTGATGTTGATTTGAGTGAAGCTTATGAATATGTTGAAGAGTTGGTTGGAGTCCATCAGCTCGATGATTCACATATAGGCAAGGGCAGTCAGGCATTTCTTGACGCTGGTCGCAAGTTGGGATTGAAAACAATGAAAATGCCTAAGGCAATCAGGGAAAAGGATTGCATCCAATGTGGAAAATGTGCATTCGGATGTCCTGCAGATGCAAAATGGTCCGGAAAGGACTTTGTCGATGATGCCGTTGAAGCGGGTGCTGAACTGATATGTGATGCCGAAGTTATCAAAGTCATCACCGAAAACGGCAATGCCTGTGGAGTAACATATGTTAAAGATGATAAGGAAGAATCCGTTTTTGCAGACACGGTAATTTTATCGGCTGGTGCTATCGGAACCACATTGATTTTAAGAAATTCCGGAATTGAAGATGCAGGCCGTGAAATATTCTTCGATCCGTTCGTTTCAGTTGGAGGATACCTTAAGGACATCAACTTCAACACCGAAGTTCAGATGGCAGGTTTGGTGGTTGGTGAAAACTTTGTTCTATCTCCTCATTTTTCATCATTTATCCGTGCAAATATTCCTGACGATTCAGTAACTGATGAAGATATATTGAGCATTATGGTAAAAACTCCTGATGAGTGCAGGGGATATGTAGATGACGATGGGGATGTAGTTAAAATAAATACTATTCAGGATATAAGATACCTGGCTGAAGGTGTTGCAACAGCAGGTTTCATACTAAAAGAAGTTGGTGTGGACCCAAACACTATAGGTTCAACAGTATATAGAGGTGCCCATCCTGGAGGAACTGCTCCAATCGGAAAAATAGTAGATTCAAATCAGGAAACAGAAATCAAAGGATTGTTTGTTAGTGATGCAAGCGTATTGCCAATATCTCCTGGAAAACCGCCGATATTAACAATACTTGCACTTTCTAAAAGATTAGCAGATTATCTAATTGACAAATAGAAGATTATTCAAATTGTTTATCAATATCTTCTGTTCTTATTAATTTTTCACAATAATGACATCTGACAACCGGAGGATACTTGTTAATCACATTGAAAACCGGTTTGATAGGTTCATTTTCATAATTTGTTATACATTTCGGATTGGTACATTCAATAATTGATGTAATTTTATCCGGAAGTATAATCTTATCTTTTTTAACAGGTTCAAAGTTTCTTATGATGTTCACAGTAGCTTTTGGAGCAATCAAAGCTATTTGGTTAAGTTCTTCGTGATTCAATTCCCTATTTTCGATTTTTAAAATATCCTTTCTGCCGATTTCACTGGATGAAACATTCATCGCTATTGTAATATTTTGTGTTTCATTGTCTGGAAGCCCCAGGATTTTGAGGATATGCAATGATTTGTTGGCAGTAATGTGATCGATTACAGTACCGTTTTCAATTGCTTCAATTTTCAATTCTTGTTTTTTGTCTTTTGTCAATTTAACCTACCTTTTATACATTTTCAAGTCTTTCATTTCAATAATCACTTCTGTATCATGGACTAATTGTTCCGGACTTTTGTTTTTAGTTGCAATGGTGAAACATTCAATAACTCTTGCTCCACGCATTGTTACCTTTTCTTTAAGCCTTTTCAAGTTTGCCTCTCCACGGTTGGCATCCATTGTTGCAAATAAAACCACATCTTTTCCCTTGAAGTTGCATCTGTCAATAAGTGTTATTATTGCAGGTGTTGGACTTCCGGACCATGTTGGGGATCCGATGTATATTGTATCATAATTTGTCAAATCCACCTTTGCAGGGAGGATGTCAGTTTTTTCTTCTCTGAATGCACTGATTGTGGAAAATAACCTATTTTTAAATCCTTCACGATTTTTTAAATCATGGATTCTAAGCAAACTTGCATTAAGATGTTTGGCTAGTGTTTTTGCAACCAAATCCGTTGTTCCTCTTTGAGAATAATAAACTATTAAAGTTGCCATTTTTAAATCTCCAAATTAATTAGGGATGAAGTCCTAAGTGAGTCAGTCCCGCCTGTTCCTTAATGCCCAATATGATGTTCATGTTTTGAATGGCCTGACCGGATGCACCTTTGACAAGGTTATCGATACAGGACAGCATCACAATTCTTCCGGTATCATCTATTTCGAATCCTCCGATATGAACAAAGTTGGATCCGCGCACTGAACTTAAGTGTGGTATTTCTCCTTCATCCATAAGCTTGATAAAGTATTCTCCTTTGTATTCTTTTTTGTATATTTCTCTTAATTCTTCTGGTGTGATATCTTTATTTTCATCATTTATAAAGCTGTGGCTTGTTGTTTGGATTCCTCTGATAACCGGAATGAGATGTGGTGTAAATGACACTTTAACTTCATCAAATCCATGTAGTTCCTGTTTGATTTCAGAAGAATGTCTGTGTGTTGTGATTTTATATGGGTTTAGGTTGTCTGCAATGTTTGGGTAGTGTGTAGTTGCAGATGCATTGACCCCAGCTCCACTGACTCCAGATTTTGAGTCTATGATTATTCTTTCGACAATGCCGTTTTTGACAAGAGGATATGATGACAGGATTGCGCCGGTTGGGAAACATCCAGGATTTGCAACAAGCTGTGCTTTTTTGATTTCATCCCTATAAAGTTCAGGAAGTCCGAATGCTCCTTTGTTTTCGCTGTCGGTATGTTCCATTCCATACCATTTTTCATATACTGCTGTGTCTCTGTATCTGTAATCTCCACTCAAGTCAACAACTTTTGTTCCGGTTTCAAGAAGTTCCGGGACAATTTTCATTGATGCTCCATGAGGGGTTGCGGTAAATACAACATCAGCATCCAAATCGCTTGGACTTTTGTTTGTAAATACCAGTCCTGAATCTCTTATGTGTGGATGAATCTTATGTGCTGGAGTTCCGTCATATTGTCTTGATGTGATTTCTGTCACTTCAACCTCTGGATGGTTTGACAACATTCTCAATAGTTCTCCACCGGTATATCCACTTGCTCCTATTATAGCTGCTTTAAACATTTTATCATCTCCTAATCTTCACAATGGTCCATTATTTTACCTTTAAAATCGGTTTTTTGTATTTTTCTAATGATTTTACAACTGCTGTCGAGTTCGCAGTCCCGGTATTTTTCAATACGGATTGCTTTGGCTTTTAAACCTCTTTTGTCGATAGCGTCTTGTAATTTGCTTATGTCATGATTTTGATCTGCTCCTACAGTGATTATGTCAGGGTCAATTTCGCGTACAATCTTGAAGACGTCCCCGTTTGCATCACCTAAAAAAGCGTCAGTTACTGGTTTTAACATTTTAATTAATTCTAGTCTTTGGTCTTCTCCAACAATAGGTACTCTTTTTCTTCTCTCTACAGTTGCATCACGTGCTACAACAACATAAAGCTCAGCATCTTCTCCGCCCAGTTTTTTTGACTCTTCAAGGTAAACTCCGTGACCTGGGTGGAGTATGTCGAATGTTCCGGTCGCCATTATCTTCATTATATTTGCCTCTTCTGATATTTTAAAGCCTCAGTTAAATCAATTTTATCTTTATAAAGTGCAGAACCTATTACAACTCCTTCCACTCCACTTTCATTTAATTTTTTAATGTCTTCTATTGTTGTAATTCCTCCGGAATAGACAATAGGCAAGTCTACGGATTTCTTGAGTTCTTCTACTGGTTCTGTGTAAAATCCACCTAAAAGTCCTTCAACATCGACATTGGTAAAGAGAATGCTTCCAGCGCCGTGTTCCTTGAACTCTTGGGAAAGCTCAACAGGACTCTTATCAATTTTTTCCTGCCATCCCTTAATGACTACTCTGTTGTCTTTGCTGTCAAGTGAAATCATTATTCTTTCGCATCCGTATTCATTGGATAGCTGTGTAATGGTTTCGGGATTTTGAATTCCCATTGTGCCTATAATGAGCCTTTCAATGTCCAAATCCAACAATTGGCGGGCATATTCAACACTTCTGATTCCACCGCCCAACTGAATGGGGACTGAAACTTCATTCAATATCTTTTTTATAACATCAAAGCTTGCTACACCATTGATTGTTCCATCCAAATCAATGACGTGGATATTTTTGGCTCCTAAGTCTTCCCAATGTTTTGCAACAAGTTCGGGATTTTCTATTTCTACCATTTCACTTCCAGGTTCGCCTTGAACGAGCTGTACACATTTTCCATTTTTTATGTCAACAGCAGGCATGATTAACATTTCATCTTTTTTAAATGACATTTGGATTTTCCTATAACATTTTATTATAATATAATTATATGTTTTGAAATGTTTTATAAGTATTGTTAATATTGTTAAAAAGTGGGGATGAAAATCTTTGATGATTTAATATAACTTTTAATAGCGAAGTGATGAGCATGCATCTTTTCATGTTGTATACATTGAATGTGGCTAAATCTTTAATAATTATTTAAATTATTGATTAAAAGTTAAAAAAATTCTTATTAATGTATATTATTGTATATGGACTGTTCTTGAAGTTGGTTTATATTTTCTAATATTTAGGTATGCCTAAATTTAAATACCTTAAAAAATATATACTAAATCAATTAACTTAAATATAAGAAGGCAATACTAATGAGTACAATTATTGAATTTAAAAATGTGAACAAGGAGTACAAATCTGGAGATCACATTTTAAAAGCGATGGATAATGTAAACTTCACAATTGATGAAGGGGAATTTGTAGTGATTCTTGGACCGTCAGGTGCTGGTAAATCAACACTTCTAAACCTGTTGGGCGGTCTGGATTCAGTTACATCTGGTCAAATTGTCGTCAACGGCGACCATATTGAATCATTTGACGATAATCAGCTTACAAGCTACAGGGCTAAAAACGTTGGTTTCATTTTTCAGTTCTACAATCTGATTCCTAACCTTACTGCCCTTGAAAATGTCGAGCTGATGAAGGATATCGTAGATGTAAAAATAGATGGTCAGGCCGTTCTTGGTGCTGTCGGATTGGATAATCATGCAAATCAATTTCCTGCACAATTGTCTGGTGGAGAACAGCAAAGGGTTTCAATTGCAAGAGCCGTTGCCAAACAGCCTACCATGCTTTTATGTGATGAACCTACTGGTGCTCTTGACTCAAAAACCGGTGTTTTAATCTTAAGTTTACTTCAGGACATGAGCAATAACAGAAATACTACTGTCGTTATTGTAACTCACAATGCAATCTTGGCTGAAGCTGCAGATAAGGTAATTAGGATTAAAAACGGTCAAATCGAAAGTATTGTCGTTAATGAATATCCAAATAAGGTCTCTGATTTGGAATGGTAAGTTATGCTTGCAAAAAAGATGTTAAGAGACATCGCCAAGCACAAAGCTCAATTCATATCTATTTTTTTAATGGCATTTTTAGGAGTATTTGTATTTGCCGGTGTCGGTGGAGAATCAGTAGGCCTTGAAGTAAATGTTAATGATTTTTATCTTAAAAATGCAAGAATACCACAACTTCTGCAAGTTGTGGATGAATTGCACTATTGGGTGTACTATCTTTTTTTAATTAATTT
>NZ_CAJOJM010000024.1:0-34177 GCF_905234905.1 Methanobrevibacter sp. UBA188
AATATCTCATTTTAAATGGCATCTTACATGGCATGTTGAATTCTCTTGTACATCTCATGCATAGATTGCATTTTCCTAAAAAGAGTCCTAAAGAGTTTTCATCTTCCAGCATGTAAATTTCATTCATGAACTTGACTTTCATTCTTTCGAATCTCTTTAGAATGAATTCGAGTTCCTTTTCCTCAAAAGTGTGCGCCAGTTCCTCTTCGGAAAAATCAATTTTAAAAGCAATGATTTTCAGCTTATTGTATGAGTTCCATACTTCATCAACATCAAATTCAAATGGGGGATAGTTCCAATTGTATCCCAACATCTCCTCTTCTTCTATGCAGAGTTTTGAGACTTCCTCAAAATCCACATATTTCTCATAGTACTCCCCAACATCTATATCTGCCGTGAGTTTTTTAATCTCTGACATATTAATCTATATTAAAATTGAATATAATATAATTTTCTATCCATCAATTGCGCGATTGATTTTAATTTTTTTGTAATTGTAATTTATCGATTTGTTTGTGTCTGTCAGTGACTTTTTCAATGTATTGACAATTGCCCTTAAAAGTTCCTCATCGAATTCTATTGCTTCCCTGCATTTGAATTCACAGTATTTTGATATATTTTTATCTTCAAGAAACCGGATGTATTCCTCCCAACCTTCGTTCATATCATCAATCATTATCTTTAAGTCCAATATGCGATCGTTCAGTTCATCCGCTTTTCTGAATGCTTCTTTTTCTATTTCTGTGAGGTTTTTGTAATCTTCATTTCCCCATTCATACAAGTAAGTTTTTCTGGTCATGATATCACTTTTAGGTATACCTAATATTATAGTCAAAAATATATATTAATCTTATGATTGAAAATGAAAATCGCATTAACTTATCTATTGGCCTCTTGTTTGCAATTTGGGGCATTTCACCTTACAATATACTGGCCAGGATTTAAAAAATCATCAAGAAATTCCAAATCAATATCTTCAACATCAATGAATTCAAAGGTATTAATAAGGTTATTTCTAAGGTTTTTTCCAACTTTGATAAGGTTAATGTGTTCTTTTGTAAAAATATGTGAAATAAAATCGGTTGCACTGACAAATTCCCTTTTTTGCATGTGAACTAAGTAATCATCCTGAACATAGCAGTTTTCACGACCATATTTCTTAGCGAAGTTTTCACATGCCTTGTTGATGAAAACCTTAGGTCCCTTGTTAATTTCAACATCATTTAATTTTGATGAAGCCATTTCCAAAAGAATAACACAGTTTATTATCTCATCACTCCAGTAATCCGCCTTAAATACATTGAACTCTTTATCATTCAGTTTTCTTTCAAGAGATTCACATGTTTTTCTAAGCTGAGGATGGAGCGTATCCAAAGGCATGTCTGGAATGTTAAATCTGAATGCAATCAAATCACTGTTTCTCTTTTTAAATTCGTTTAGAATATCCTGCTTATTTAAATTTTTCTCAATAGGGTAAAAATAATCTTCTTTATTGTCTGAAAATATAAAGTTACGTGCAGACTGTATGAATTCCGCCATCTTGTCCAATCTTAAAGCGGCAGCTACATTACGTTTTTCATCAGTTGGGTCAATTACTATCAAAGGATCTTTAAACTGTTTGCTGGTTCCATGGCCTTCAAGATCTATTATTTCACCGAATTTCCAGTCCATGGCTGCTTTTAAAGTATTTTCAAAGTTGCCGTAGTTTATGATTAAAAGCTCACACAGATAACCTGCAAATCCACCTACCTTAAACTCGGAGCCGTATGTTCCGGTCATCGCCATGAAGCGTTTTAGGAGCAAAACCTCATCATCCTGATTTTCTCCTAGCTCATCCTTAACATAGCGAGTATGAAGGATTGTCCTGTCAACCGCTGATTTAAGCTGGCTTCCATCCTCTATCTGATAGCAGGGTACGATATCAACCTCACAATCTTCAATATGTGTTGTTACATAAGGATGGGAAGCATAATGATGCTCAGCATCACTGTCGAATTCAGTGCAACATAAATGTGCCAACTTAAGACCTTTATCTTTTAGATATTGCTTTTCAGTATCCAATGGAAATGCTATGAAGATATCAATGTCTGATTTTCCTTTAAGTGCTGTATTTTTAGCAACGGAACCTACCAGATTAACGTTTGCGTCAATATTTCTACTGTCGCATGCATTCTGTAAAAAATTCATGATTCTTGATGAAACATCATCAATGTGCTGTTTTTCATCAATTGTTGGCTTGATATCTTTTAAAATAGCTTCATAATCCATATAATCACAATTCAAATATGTTTATATCATCATATATCGGTCCTGATGGTTTCAATGTAGATTTTTTAAGGACAATTTTATCTACACTCATCTCACCAATTTCAACCTCGCTGAAAGATTCTATTTGAGACTTAACCTTATTTTTGTTTTTAGCGGATTTCATTCGTCCGATGGTTAAATGAGATGAGAATTTTTTATCTGCCTCAAAACCGAGTTTTTTAAATTCGACATCCAATTTGTCATGCAGACTTTTAAGAATTTCATCACCTTCAAGGCCAACCCAAATAACCTTGATATGATTATTGTTTGGAAATGCACCGCAGCCCTTTATTTTTATATTGAAAGGTTCAAATTCGGATACAACATTGGATATCTTTTGAGAAAGCAAATCAATTCCTTCAACATCAATGTCTCCAAAAAACTTTAATGTAAAATGGAGATTGGCCAAATCAACATACTTTATATTGGCATCAATTTCCTTAAAACTCTTAATAATCTTATTTATTTTAGGTTTTAAATCCTCATCCAAATCGATTGCAAGAAAAGCTCTGATTTCAGGCATCAAATCACACTCATTGTTCTATTATGGTCTCATCAATAGCTATACCAAAGTGGCGAGCATTAGTTTCAATATACACTTTCACTTTATCGCCTGTTTTTATGTCAGCTACTGAAAGAGGTTCATCATTTTCATCAACTATTCTTATTGTTTCAGCATTTTGAAGAAGGGTTCTGATGGTTTGTCCTTCATATTCGGCTTCAATCAATATCAATGGCCTTCTTTCAATTTTGCTTCTTCCCACATATGCAGTTCTTGTTTCGCCTTCAGTGTTTACAATTAAAACCTCATCTCCAGCTACAAGCTCTGAAAGGTACCTTGTTTTGTTTCCAGGAACCATCACATATGCCTGAACGGGACCTGCATTGACTCTAAATGGACGTGAAGCCACATATTCGCTTTCCAAAGATTCTGAATGAACCAAAAACATTGATTTTGAATATGAACCTATAAGCATTCCTTCACCGGGTTTCATCATGTCTGTTGTGTCAACACAAACCCTATCGCCTGATCCCAATGGCTTTACATTTGTTACTGTAGCTATTTTCAATTCATATTTGGTTTGTGATGCTTTAACTACTTCTTCGGCAATCTTTTTTGTATTGTTGAAGTCATTTGCTTCAAAGATTACTCCATCAGTTCCGTGCTCCAATGTTTCAAGAGCTACTTTTGCACCATCCAAATCACGTACTGCAGCAATTATTTCAACATCTTCCTTTTGCAAGTCTGCAATGATGTTTTCAAGTGGAATTATTGTCCAGTCAGTTCCCACAAGAATGATATAGTCAACAATAGGACCTAATTTTACTGCAAGTTGTTCATGAACTTTGTCTGTGATTTTTATATATGCACATACAGTTTTTCCTTCGCTTTTTGCTTTTTTAGCATTTGCAATATCAACTGAATCAGAAAAGTCATCCTTTAGCTCGATAAAACCGTCACCTTCCCCATTAATACCGACAAGATATATGTCAGCATCATCAGTGTTTGCAATAATCTTTACATTACCCAGCTTTCTGATTTGTTCAATGTCATCCAAATCCAAAACATGGTCAATTCCAGATTCCAATGCTGTGGTTATCATTTCCTTTTTATCATCCCACAATTCATCAGGAGTGCTTATCCAAGCGAATTTGTTTTGCATACAACCACCTTATTTTAAGAATTTTAAAGCTTCTTCAACTTCTAAATCATGGTGAACTACTTCTGCAATAGCTCTTGTAATTTTACCAGGGTTTTCAGCTTGGAAGAGATTACGTCCGAATGCTACACCAGCACCGCCGACTTCAAGAGAATCTTTTACCATATTCAACAAGTCTTCATCTGTGTCTACTTTAGGACCTCCTGCAATTACAACAGGCACGATTGCTCCTTCCACAACTTCTTTAAATGAATCAGGGTCTCCAGTATAGTTGGTTTTTACAATGTCCACACCAAGTTCAGATCCTACACGGGCAGCATGCTTAACGAATTCCACATCATGTTCGTTTTCCACTTTTTGGCCTCTAGGATACATCATTGCAAGTAAAGGCATTCCCCAGTAATCACAGGTTTCAGCTATTTCACCTAATTCCTGTAACATTTGGCTTTCTGTTTCGCTTCCAAGGTTTACGTGAATGGAAACTGCATCTGCTCCAAGTTGGATTGCTTTTTCAACACTTGTTACAGTTACCTTATCATTTGGATCAGGTGCAAGAGAAGTACTTGCGGATAAATGTACGATTAATCCAATGTCTTTTCCGTAACCCCTGTGTCCTTGCTGTACAATTCCCTTGTGCATTAAAATTGCATCAGCACCACCTTGGGAAATGTTTTCTACTGTCTCATCCATGTCGATAATACCTGGAATTGGACCGCTGGAAACACCATGATCCATAGGTGCGATTACAGTTCTTTTAGTATTTCTGTTTATAATTCTTTCTAAACGAATTTTTTTACCTATCATTATTAAGCCTCAAAATACTTATGAATTATATTTTTCTTGATTATGATATATAACATTAATTGTACTAATCTGGACAATTATGCAAGATATACTGGATTAATTTTAAAATAAGATA
Organism: Methanobrevibacter sp. UBA188; assembly: GCF_905234905.1. Classification (NCBI taxonomy): domain Archaea; kingdom Methanobacteriati; phylum Methanobacteriota; class Methanobacteria; order Methanobacteriales; family Methanobacteriaceae; genus Methanobrevibacter; species Methanobrevibacter sp. UBA188. The sequence continues at coordinate 4,888 of NZ_CAJOJM010000024.1, forward strand.
AAAAAACAGGTATAAAAAATTAACAAAAATTCAAACTTATGAAAAAATAATATAAAAAAATATTAATAAAAATAATAAAACATATACAGGATATTCTAAAATTTAAAATTCAAAAAATCATCGAAAAACAATGATCCTTTAGGACTTTTACGTATATGATTGAAATTCTTACAGACAAAATGCAGTAAAAAATCGCCTTTTTCAGTTATTGAATAAAATTTTACTTTTTTATTGTCCTGAAGAACATTTTCACCAGCAATTAAACCATTATCTTCCATATTTTTTAAAATTGGATACATTTTGCTGGGATTTGATTTTTTTAAAGTGCCGGAACTGATTAAACTTTCAAAAATATCTGAAAACTCTTTTGAAATATTATATCCATGAATCGGGCCATAATGTTTTATAATCCATAAAATTAAAAAACGTGAAATTCCATTAACAGTATGAGTGATAATCTTGTCGTTCTTAATAAACTCAGAATATTCATTATTTTTAATACTATTCATTTTTTTCGCCTAAAAAAATTAAAAAAGTTAAAAAATTAAATTAAATTTTTTAAACTTTCAAATACCAAACTTTAACTTTGAGTAAGGTAAATCTATTAGGATAATCCTCTTCAGGCATTTCCCATCTACCGTCATCAAAATCACAATAGTCTACTTTAGTTACAACTTTTCCAGTGTATGTATCCTTGAAATAGAATTTGGCTTTACTAATAATAGTATGTTTCGATTTCTTTTTAAAGATAACCTTTACTTCCTTTTCATCAAAATCATTTTTGAATTTAAGAGCAATTTTATCTTTAGTTTTTAAAACTTTACTGGACTTTGCTTTGAGAACTGTAGAATATTGTTTTCCGATTATGATTTTAGACACTTTGCTAATTTTGTATCTGTCATCGGCTGATGTAATTACTACCTTATGAGATCCAGGCTTTAAATTTTGAGTATTAAATTTAGCTATGCCCCTTGAATTAGTTTTAACAATGTATGTTTTACTACTAGTTCCGGTATAAATTTTTAATTTAACCTTCACATTTTTAATAGGAATGTCATCATCATATCTGTCTTCAATTTCAATCTTAAAATAGTTTTTAGATTTATATTTAAAAGCCACACTATCTGCTTCTGTTTTGGTTGCAATTTTTTTTACAGGTTTTGGTTTGCTTATGACAGACGGTGTGTCAGTATTGGTATTTGTAGAAATGGTGTTATCTTTTGTATCAACATTATCTGTTGAAGAAGAATCATTATTATTTGATACATCATTTATTGAATTTCCTAAATCGGCCTTAACCTCATTTATTGTATTAGAATCAACAGAAATTTCTTCTGATTGCTCTGAAATGCTCGTCGAATTCAAATCACTTGTTGCGGATATTGCAGACATTGTCACGAATAGACATAAAAATACTGCAAATAGTATTGAAACTTTTTTAAAATTCATTGTTAATCTCCCCTTAAATATGAAAAAATCATATTGTAGTCAAATATATAACACATTTAATATTTAAATAGGTATTATAAAATTTGATATATCTTATAGAAACAATAATCATTTTTTCAGGGAAGGTGTCCACAAATCAAATTCCTTTATCAATGGAGGGATTCCCGAATCGTTATATGAATCAAGAAAACCATCTAAAGAGATATATTTTTCATCACTTACCCTAGCAGAATTTACAAATTCCAAAAGCCCACGATTTCTGATAACAGTATGTTTTGGCTTGAAAGTGGATGACCAAATATAAAACACCTTAAAAACAGTATCTGGGTGATAACCTCCACCCAAATCGATTGCCAGCACATCGCATTTTTGTATCTTTTGAAAAGCTTCAGCCAAAACCTCGTGGCGTCTTACATCACCTGAAATGAAATCGACCCCCTCAAGTTCACTCATCTTATTGACTGCTTCAGGAGAATTGTCTACGGCAATCACGTTACATTTTTTAGAAATCAGTTTTGTTGTACCTCCAATGTGACAGCCTAGTTCAATGACAATATCATTATCATTTATCAAATCGAGCAAATCCTGGCGGTATTTTTTAATGTCATAACTTAATTTAATCATAAACAATACCAATGTTGTTGAGTTCACATATATGCAAGTCTTCAATGTCCAAATCTTTGAATGCATCTTCATCATATGCAAAGGCAAATACAGTATTTCCAAGCATTGCCATGGAACTACCCAAAATATCCTCCGAAGAATTAAAATAATCAACTAAATTTCTGACTTCATCAGACATCAACTCTGTTTCAATGGAAAAGCTGTTTGAAAATGAGAGAAAATTTTCCAAGGTAGTTTCCTTTTCGAATAGTTCAAGATATTTTAAACCAACCTGTGAAAGGACCTCCCTGTGATGTGGATCAGAAATAATATCTGAAGTTTTTATGGTTCCGAAGGTCTTATAGGCAATGAAAACATCTTTTCTAAATGATTCAATTTCACCAATTCCAGGAGCTCCAGGTTTTGTCCTCAAAACTATTCCTTTACCTGTTTGAGCTATCACATCACCTAGACCCGCACCCAAATTAATTTCCGCCATATGGGCTATTTGACCGCACAGCTCCTGAGAATATCCCAAATTGAGAAATTCATTTATGGCCAAAGTTAAACTAAATGCTGAAGCTGCTGACGTTCCAAAGCCAGCACCTATTGGAAGTTGAATGTCCTGCGTAATCTTAAAGGTATCGTCGATTTCCAAAATTTTCAATACCTCTTCAATGACTATTTCATCGCCCTGATTAACGTCAATTGATATTTTATCAGATGGAGAAATGGTGGTTTTAACTCCTCTTGAAAGTAAAAACCCAGCTCCACATGATCCATTTTTTAAGCTTATTTCATGGTTTTCAATATTGAAAAAACCTGTAACATGACCAGGTACAAAAACTTATTCATGTTAATTTATATTGTCTTTTCATTTTATTAAAATTTTTGACCTATTTCATAAGCCTTTTTAAGGTCCTCCTCTGCCTTATCAACATCACCTATGGATTTAACTCCAGCAACTTCCAAAGTCTCAATATATTCAAGTTCAGTGTTATTCATGAAAGGTTGGGCTTCAGTAAGCTTAATATAATCTTGATATATGTCTTTATCAGGAAATGCATGTGTGAAAATCATTGCTGCCTTTCCATTGAACTTTTTATCAGGATTGTTGAAAATTGAGTAGAATCTATCAACGATTGTTTTTGCCTGTGCTGTCATTTGACCAAAGTAGATTGGTGAAGCTAAAATGACACTTGCACCATCTGCAAGTTGATTAATGATTTCAGCACCATCATCTTCAAATCTGCAGTCTTTACCTTTAGAGCATACTTCACAGCCACTGCAAGGATTGATATCAAGTGACTGCAAAAAGTATTTTGTAACTTCATGGCCATTATCCTCTGCCCCTTTAATCATTTCATCTAAAACTCTATTTGTATTTCCTTTTTTCCTAGGACTTGCTTGTAACGCTAAAATTTTCATATTTATTACCTCTTTAATTAATTGAATGAAACTATTTATATTTTACAAAAAAATTAAAAATATTAACAGGATTCTATTCATCAATCCATAATCTTACAGTATCCTTTGCATCATAAACATTTGCACCTGGAATTGACAATCCTTTTTTAATTTCTGCCCCTTCACATAGCTTATTGATATCACCTTGTGATGAACCAAAACCGGATCCTTCATGAGTAACAAACGGCTTTACTGTTTTGCCTGAAAAATCAAGTTGTTCCAATTGTGTAAACATTGGCATCGGCAGAGTTCCCCACCAGTTCGGAAAACCTATGTAAATTGTATCGTAATCTGAAATATCTGATAATGTCTCTTTGATTTCTGGCCTTGCATTGGCTTGCTGTTCCTTTTTTGCAACATCAATACATTTCATATAGTCTGCAGGATATTCGTTTGCAGGTTCAACCTTAAACAAGTCAGCACCATCCAATTCCTGAATGTATTCAGCAATCACTTCGGTGTTTCCCTTTTCAATGTTTTTGAGCTCCCCACCGAAATAGTTCTCTCCGCTTCTTGAAAAATAAATTACTAAACTTGACATAATTTAACCTCTTGATTAAAAAGTTTAATGAAAATAATATTTAAATGTTGTTAACAACAACAATTATCGCCAATACAAATTTAAAAAAGAAGCATTAGGACAACATGAAAAAAATTTTAAAAATTAATATACAACACAAAATTCAGAAAAAATAAAAAAAGTGAATAGTTAAAAACTATTCTTTTATAGAACGAGCAAGTTCTGCACCTTTTTCAAATGCTTCAGCTAAAACATCCTCATCAGGTACAAATAAAACATCTAAAGTATCAGTAACTGTGAAACCTGCTTCTTCCAAATCCCTTTGGAGTTTAGCAATAGCTCCACCACCCCATCCTTTGGATGAAAAGATTAAAGCACTTTTCTCGCTGCCGGTTCCCTTGAAGTTAACACAGTCCAACCAGTACATCATGTTACCTATTCTTGGGAATGGCTTGTTCATCATTGTTGGAGCACCGAGAGCAATAGCTTTGGAGTCAAGAATGTCGGTAATTACATCATCAGGACCGTCTTCCTGCATGAAGTACATTTCAACTTCCACACCTTCGCTCATGATACCTTCAGCAATTTGGAAAGCTAACTTTTCAGTTGAATGGTGCATTGTATCATAGATTACAGTGATTTTGTCTTTGCATACTCCAGATCCCCATTCTGTGTATTTTTCAACAATTGGTCCAGGGTTAGTCCAGATTTGACCGTGACATGGTGCAATCATTTTGATTTGTTCTAAAAGACCATTGTCAGTGATTTCCTGTAATTTCATTCTAAGCATTGGAGAACCTAAAGTTACCAAGTTAGCATAATATTTTTGTGCTTCTTTTAATAGGTAATCCAATGAGTAGTCTTTGTCAAATCTTTTGGAGTGACATACATGCTGTCCGAATGCATCGTTTGAAAACAATATTCCCTCTTCAGCCAGGAATGTGAACATGCTGTCCGGCCAGTGCAACATTGGGGCTGAAACGAATTTTAAGGTTCTTCCACCAATGTCAATTTCATCACCTGTGGCTACAGCATTAAGTTCTAAATCACCAAAATTATGGTATTGTGCTTCTAAAAAGTTAATACAGTTTTGTGATGCATATATTTCTGCATCTGGATTGTATTTCGCAATGGTATCCCTTAAGAAAGTTGAGTGATCCATTTCAGAGTGGTTTTGAACGAACACATCGATTTTAAATTCTTTGCCTTCCTGTTCAAAAGCGTCCTTTACTCTTGCATCGAATTGTTCAAACATTCCTTTGTAAACATTATCGATTAATACAGTCTTTTCTTCACCGAATACCAAGTATGCATTGTATGTGGTTCCTGGAATTCCATATCCATGGAAAGTTCTGCTATTCCAGTGAATAACACCAACCCAGTAAACACCATCTGCCATTTTTACAGCTTTTGCTTTCATTTTAATACCTCAAAATAATTTAAGTTGTATAAGTATATATTAAACGTATTATATAAAATATTATTATTTAAGATTAAGAGGTTATATTTTGAACAAAAGAATAGATTTACATATGCACAGTTTATTTAGTGACGGTGAATTATTGCCTTCCGAACTTGCAAGAAGAGCTTTGAAATTAAATCATGAAGCGATAGCGATTACAGACCATGTTGATTGGTCAAATGTTGAAACAATCCCGGCAATTCAGGATGCAATTGATGATATCAATTCCAACTGGGACATTACTGTAGTTTTAGGTGCTGAAGTAACACACGCCCCTTGCGAATCAATTGATGGAATAGCTGCAAGGGCAAAAGAATTAGGTGCAAAAATTGTTGTTGTTCACGGTGAAACATTGAATGAACCTGTAACTCCTGGAACCAATAGGGCTGCTGTTGAATCCGAACATGTGGACATTTTAGGTCATCCAGGATTAATAACCATTGAAGAGGCAGAAATTGCAAAGGAAAATGATATTTATCTTGAAATTTCAGCACGTAAAGGACATTGCCTTGGAAACGGTCATGTTGCAAATGTTGCCCGTGAAGTTGGAAATAAATTACTAGTTGATACTGACACACATGCACCAAGTGATTTGATTACTTATGATAAATCCTATGAAATTGCGTTAGGTGCAGGTTTAACTCACGAAGAAGCCATGAAAGCACTTGTCGACAATCCTCGTGAACTCTTAAAAAGCAAAGGAATACTATAAATATTTAAAAATAGGGATTTTTAATTTAAAAAACCCTACATAACCAATTTTTTAAAAAGAAATTATTTAATAACTTTATAAGTCAAAATCAAATCTTTATCCAAACTATATGAATCAACTAGTTCCAATTTTGTAGCCAAATCCATCAATGGATAACCTTCACCATCAAATAATGTTTTTGCATTTGCGCCACCAACAACCATCGGTGCAACACATAATCTTATTTCATCAATAAGACCTGCCTTAATCATGGAAAAGTTTAAGGTTGCTCCACCTTCAAGCATCAGTTTCTCAATTCCCTCTTCGTGCAGATAATTCATCAATGCGACCAAATCCACTCTCTTGTCACCACTCCAAAAGAAGTCAATGCCTCTTTTGGAAAATGAATCATACCTATCTGAAACTACAAAGTCATATTTGTATTCATTGGCTCCGGCAATGATTGTTCTGGCGTCCCTGTTTGTAATTCTTGCAGCTATTGGAGTTCTGCATTTGCTGTCAACTACCACTCTGACAGGATTGTCATCGGGATTGGCATCAATCTTGTGAACTGTCAGCCTAGGATCATCTGCCAAAACAGTTCCAATACCAACCATTATTGCATCACACTCTTTTCTGAGTTCATGAACCCTTTCAAGGTCTTTTTCTCCGGAAATATTTGAACTTCCGGTTTCTGTTGCTATTTTACCATCCAATGTCATAGCTGCACTTAATATTACATAAGGTTTCATTATATCACCTAAATATGATAGAACATCTCTTTGATTTGTAAAAAGTTCATTAAAGTTTTATTCTCAATTCCTAATATAGTAGTTTTACCCAGATTATTTTTACTGCATCCTTTTCGGCTATCGGACGTCTTAATATTAATCTTATCAATGATTTGAAACCTGCATCGGGCCTTACCAATTTTCCGTCCTCATTCAGTTGAGTAGGTTTCTGTTGGGAACGGTTCATGACTCCTGCTGAGTAGAATTTCAATGCAGCGTCAATAATGTTCGGCATTAATACGATGAGTGCAATCAGTTTTACCCTACCAATGAATGCAATACATACAATAGCTGCACCAATGATTAATGTACCTGTATCTCCAGGGAAAATTTTGGCAGGATATCTGTTGAAGTATAAAAATGCAAGCAATGCACCTAGCATACTCATGGATATGATTGTTACATCGTATTTTCCCAAAATTATACATGCAATTGTTAGTGATGCCATTGAAATAACACCTAAACCTGATTCAATGCCGTTTAAACCTGCAAGCATATTTGTTAGGTTTGAACCAATTGAAAGAGCAATCGGAAGTGAAATCATGTATAATATGCCTACATTAGGAGGTGCTGCCCACATCAATGGAAGGCCTGCAATGAAAAGCAAAAAGAATTTTGACTTTGATGAAAGCGCCAATAAGTCATCCAAAATTCCAATCATTCCAACTAACAGTATAACAACAAGAACAATTAATAAAGGAAATGCTAGAATATCATGCATGTATATTCCTGAAAACATTCCAATTACAAATCCAAATATTATTCCAAAACCACCCATTTCCGCTACAACGGGCTTCCATGATTTGTGAATGTCTTTTCCAACAATGTCAGCTTCTTCTAATTTTTGAATAATCTTCGGCATGAATAATCTGGTTACAGAAAAAGAAAGTAATCCGCAGATTATTGCTATCACATATAAAGGCATTTGTGGTAGAATTATCATAATTAATTATTTAAAACTCATTATTAAAAAAAGTAATTATTTTTTATTTAAGATATAATAAACAGTTCTAATCGGAATATCCAACTTTTGAGATATCTCTTTTGGAGATAATCCATCTTCCTTTAGGGATTTAACCTCTCTGTGGTCATATTTTCTTCTATAATTATCGAATTTAACATTATCCTTGTTTTTTCTAAGCAAATAATAAACACGATTAAGTTTCATATTTAATTCTTCAGATATTTCACGAGCATTAAGACCTTTTTTAGCCAAATCCAAAACAATTTTCTCCTCACCGTTGGTCTGGCTTTTAGCACCCCAGTTATATTTCTTGTTAACTTCAATGTCCAGCTGCTCCAATGCGTCAATATAGTTTTTTGAAGTCCTCTCATAGACACTTGGGGAACATGTGATTTCACAAAGATTGGGATACTCATCAATCAAATCCATAATAAGTGATGATGACAGCACTTCAGTTATGTGAATTGTAGTTACATCTTCGTCCATATTATCACTATTTCTTAATCAAATCAAGGAATTTTTTGGATTTATCACTTTTCGGATTTTTGATATGATTTATATTTTTGATTTCCTTTTTGATTTTGGATTCATTGATGTTGAATGCATTGCTTATCTCCTCAAGCTCAATATCTGAATTTTCATGTATCAGACCAGCACCCAATGCAACATGATTGAATTTGATGTTTGAATTTTTAATCTGCTTTTCAAACTTGAATTTTTCATACAAAAGAAGATCCATCTCATAAACAGGGATAATCTTGATATCTGTAAAATCATTTAGAGTTGAAATGACTTTGGTATAGGTAGTCTGGAAAACTTTACGCTGTTCACGGTCAAGCTCTACACGAATGTAGGGAAAAGGGCCGCTTTCAATTTTACGTGAGTTGTTTGAAGTTGTCAAATAATATCTGAACATGTCCCACAATATCAGGGAAGATGCAATGTTTACAAATATGTTTTTGTAGATATTGTCCCTAATTTTCAAATCACGCTTTAGAGATCTCACCATATTTCCGAAGTTATCCATAAAACCATAGCTGTTAAGCTTTTTTTGTATCATTGACTCTCTCCAGGCTTCGATTGCATCTACATCATACTTGTCAATGAAATCGGGAGTCTGATTTTCAAATTCCGAAAGAACTTCATCATAAATGTTTATTCTTTTAAAATCTGACAGTCTTCTTTTTAAAATATCGTCCTTGATATTCAATATTATATGCTCGCAGTATCGAACATAAGCTATGGCGAGAGCTGTTCTTGCATGCTTATCGTCAATGATTGCAGGTTTTGTTCTATGAAATCTGAGCACTTCAATTCTAACACTGTTTCCATAAATTCTTCTTACTTCCTCTTCATAATTGTTAACGTATTCGGAATCCAGTGTGATATTTTTGCGAACTAACCTATTATTGTCATCTTTAAATCTTATAACAAGAGAAATAGTTTTTACAACACCTTTACGTTCCTGCTTTAAAATATTCAATACCTTTTTAAGGGATTCTCTTCCATAATTGGAAAATTGACTCATAAGCACCATATAATTACCTGAAAGTGGCAAATATGGAATTATTTCCAGCCTGTGTGTCGCTTCTTTATTTATCTTGAAGGTAAATGATTCGCTTCCGCAGCTGCATTTGGAATCGTTTCTTCTATATTCATCCATTGAATATTTCTTGTAGCAAGAATCGCATTTGACATATCCAAATTGCTTAAGGTGTCCAATAGCAATTTTATGTGAATCGATAGCTGACTTGACCCTGTCCAGAATATTCTTTTTGGCATTTGCCTTCATCCTGAATATCTGATTATGGCGACTATTTTCACCGACTTCATCAAGGGCTACTTCAGCCACAGATTTGGTTCCGTAACGGCTTAAGGATGTGAAAGGAGTTGTGTACCCTTGGGCATCCATATCATCCTTTAAGTCCTGTAAAAAGTTTAGTCTGTCATCTAGTTTAAAGTAGAGACTTTTGAAATTACCGAAATTATCAATATTATCCAATCTAATTGAATCCTTTGATATTTCCTTTAGGTATTTCTCCGCTTTATTTACTAGGACAGATTCTTCCATATTAATCAAATTTTATTGGATTCTTTCACCGATTTCAGCATTTTCATCAGGAGATAATAATGCACCGCTTTCTCCTGTTGCTAAAATCATTCCTTCGGATAATGTTCCGAATAGTTTAGCCGGTTGCAAGTTAGCTACAACGCAGACTTTTCTGTCAACCAATTCTTCTGGAGAGTAGAATTTTGCAAGTCCTGCAACAATCTGTCTTGTTTTTTCTTCCCCAATGTCAACCTGTAACTTTAATAATTTGTCAGATTTTTCTATTTTTTCTGCTTCTTTTATTTGACCTATTTTAATTACAACTTCATCAAATTGATCTATACTAATTAAATCACTCATATTTTCATCCTCACTATTTTCTTTTAAGTTTTCTTGTAATTTTGCTTTTTCAGCTTCTATTGTCTCATCTTCAATCTTTTTGAATAATGGTTTTGCTTTATTAATTTCATATCCTGAAGGCAAGAATACATTTGCTTGACTCCAATCGGACAAATCATCAATATTTAAAATTTTAGCTATTGCATCAGCTTTTGTTGGTAAAAATGGTTTAAGGGTGAAAGCCAATGTTTTGGCTAATTGATTAGATAAATATAAACAGTTTGCTGCTTTTTGCATATCCTCTTTAACAGCTTTCCAAGGTTCAGCATCATTGAAATATTTATTTCCTTTTTTAGCTACCTTGAATATTTCAAGCAAAGCTTCCCTGAACTCAAAGTTGGAAATATATTCTCCAGCTTTTGCAGGTAATTCTTCAATAGCTTTCTTAAATTCCTCATCATCTGCGGAAGGATTTGTATATTCAGGGATTTTTTTGTCAAAGTATTTGCGAGTAAATGTGAATGTTCTGTGTAAAAAGTTTCCGATTACATCTGCAAGTTCATCATTGTTTCTTCTTTGGAAGTCATCCCATGAAAAGTCTGAATCCTTGTTTAAAGGAGCGTTTATTGTCAAGTAATATCTGAGCAAATCAGGATTAAAGTCTTTTACAAAATCAGCAATCCAAATAACCCAATTTTTACTTGTAGACATTTTTTCACCTTCCAAGGATAAGAATTCTCCTGCATAAATCATGTCTGGCAATTTACATCCATAGGCTTTTAAAAGCCCTGGCCAGAAGATTGAATGGTGGTAAATAATGTCCTTTCCAATAAAATGGACTACAAAATCATTCCAGTATTCTTCCCATTTTTTACCGGATTTCTTGGACCATTGGCTTGCAGATGATATGTAACCGAGGAATGCTTCAATCCAAACATACAATACTTTGCCTTTGGCTTCATCCAACGGTACTGGAATACCCCAGTCCATATCACGGGTTAAAATCCAGTCATTCAATCCTTCTTTCAACCAGTTGGTAGCATAATTTTTAACGTTTGCAGGCAAGTTTTCATTGCTTGAAATATATTCCTTCAAATCATCTTCCAATTCAGATAGCTTAAATGCATACTGGAATGTATCTTTAATTATTGGAGTGGTTCCACAAGTAATGCAGTGAGGTTCATCAAGTTCTGTCGGGTCAAGAGCCTTACCACATTTTTCACAATGATCGCCTCTTGCTTCAGACCCACATACAGGACATAAACCTTCAACATACCTATCAGGAAGGAATTTATTACAATTCGGACAATACAGCTGTTGAATATCTTCCCTGTAAATATATCCATCATCATATAATTTCTTGAAGAAATTTTGAGCCAAATCATAATGGGCTTTATCAGTAGTTCTTGTAAAATTATCTAGTGATATATTCATGGATTCTACATCACGAACAATCATGTCATGATATCTTTTGGAAATTTCTATTGGTTTTTTATTCTCTTTATCAGCTTTAACTGCAATTGGAGTTCCATGCTCATCAGTTGCGCAAACCATCAGCACATCATTTCCAATCATCCTATTATACCTTGCATATATATCAGCAGGCAGATAAGTTGAACGGATGTGTCCTAAATGACATGGCCCATTTGCATAAGGAAGTGCACATGAAATAAAAATCTTTGACATTTATCTAATCCCCTTATTTAATTTAAACATGATATAATTATGTAATTACTATATAATAAAGTATTATTTTTAACAGTGTTATAAAATAAAAAAATGAAACCTACATTGAATATAATAATTGAACCCCCATGACGAAGCAAAAAATATGATAAATGAAAGAAAAGTTGCTTCAAAATAATTCATACAATTGATTTTACACAATTTTATTGTAATCAATTACATTTTTCCAAAAAAATATCAACAATCTAATTAAAAGGCAAAAAAATAAGTTAAAATTAATATTGATTTTAATAATGAGTTATCTATTTAAAACATGAAATAAAAAGTTAAAATCATGGCTGAAGTTTCATATATCAACCCATTGTCAAACGAAGGAAGACAAATCATCAGACAATATGGGGATTTAAATCAAATTTTTGAAGAAGATGAAACATTAATAGATATCTGTACACATACATTAAATCAAAGGATATCTGATGACTCCCTGATTCCCAAATCCTATGCAGATTATGCTATAAAACGTATACAGTGGGCAATAGAAAAAAAGAACAATAAAAACTTCACACCAGCAGAATTCGAATATTTAACCAATGAAGAATTATTCCAAAAGGACGTGGTGATATTCCATATCCTATGCCAGGCCATTGCAAATCAATTCAACGTAGGATCACGTGAAACAAGGCTCTTTGTAGAATCTCAAGGAATCATAATTCAAGAAAGATTATCCAAAATACCTCCAATGGCCAGAGCAGAAATTATTGATGAAGTTTTGGATGAAGTAAAAACTGATGGTGCCATTAAATGGAATTCCCTTAAAGATGTAATTTCATCCAAAAAGCTCAAATTGACAGATTTACTGATTGATGAAGGGGAAATAATCCTTCAGTCAGACGATTTTTTAGAGAGATTTTCCGATAAATTTCATGACAGAAACCCTGACAGAATGTATAACATTTTAATTGGAGACAATGTCAAGGAACAAATTCTTTCAAGGCTGATAATGCAGAAAACTGAAGAATACATTGCCAGAATTAAAGAGATGTCTGCACATGTTGAAATTCATCCTGCCATTTTAAAAATTGCAGAACAACTGAAAGAATTCATTCCAGAAGAAACCAGCAAATATAACCAATATTATGCAGGAAGCGGTGGAATATATGGTACCGTTCAGGCAGAAAAACTGAATCCGGATGCATTTCCACCATGCATTAAAACAACAGTTGAAGGTGTATCTTCCGGAGGGAGAAATGATGCCATAGTACTTCTTTTAACTTCATTTGCATCATATGCACGATTATATCCTAGGATTTTCGCTTCAGATGAAACAGTTAAAGTTTCAGACATGGATCCTGACTTAACAATAACTGAAAATGAAATTCTGCCGCTGATTTTTGATGCCGCAGCCAATTGTACACCCCCATTATTTGAAGACCAGCCACAAGAAAAAATCAATATCATCTCTAAATTAGGTTTTGGAATGCACGAAACAGTTGATATTAATCATGAAGGCGAAACAAAATGGTATACACCAATGAGCTGTGAGAAAATCAAAATTCACCTCCCTCACCTATGTCATCCCGACAAATCATGTAAGGGCATCAATAATCCACTATCATGTTACGGTCGTAAAAAATTCCAACTTGACCGTGAACAGAAAGAGGAATAATATTCCATCCACCTAATTTCATAAGAAATACTATTTATACAATTTCTGACAAAAGTATATTACATGATTTAATTATATTAAAGATTTTAATGAATTAAATATGAAAATAACAATAAAATATCCTTTTTAATGAAATTAAAAGAAACTCCATTGTTTATTTTTATTAATTTAAATTTAACAGAATTAATTTATTAATGCTTAAATTATAACAATACTGTTATCAAATAGGTGGAATTTATGAACATAAATAATAATATGAAAATTGGAATAATAACTGCCGTTTCAGTAATAGCTCTTTTTGTATTATCATTACTAATCACCCAAGCACCTGCAACCGATAATCCCGCAGCAAAATTTGGAATATTAACATTATTACCTCCGATTGTAGCAATCTCATTGGCATTTATTACTAAAGAAACAATATTATCATTGTTTGTCGGAGTTTTCATTGGAGAATTCATGCTTTGTGTGAATGATTTAAACATTGTTAGCAGTGCGGTTAATGCATTTTTAGCAATAGGAAATGAAGTGATTTCATGTATGGCCGACCCGTGGAATGCAGGAATTATTCTTCAATGCTTGCTTATTGGAGGCGTAATCCAGTTAATCACAAAAATGGGTGGTGCAAAAGCTTTAGCAGATTCACTTGCTAAACACGCCAATACTCCTAGAAAAGCACAACTCAGTACTTGGTTTTTAGGATTATGTGTATTTTTCGACGATTATGCAAATTCATTGATTGTAGGTCCAATTATGAGGCCTGTAATGGATAAACTTAAAGTATCAAGACAAAAATTAGCTTTTATAGTAGATGCAACTGCTGCACCGGTGGCTGGTATTGCAATTATTTCAACATGGATTGGATTGGAAATAAGTTTAATTGCATCTGGTTTTAAATCAATTGGAATGGACGTTAGTGGATTCGGCATATTTTTACAAACAATCCCTTACAGATTCTATAACATCCTAATTTTAATTTTCATTGTCATGTCCGCAACCACATTATATGAATTTGGGCCAATGAAAAAAGCAGAACAAGAGGCACGTGCTAGAAAAGATTCAGAACCAATAAAAGCTCTTGAAGCTCCAGGATTTGATGAAATACAACCAGTTGAAGGAGTTAAATTAACTGTTTGGAATGCAATCATTCCTATTGGAACATTAGTTATAGGAGCATTAATTTCATTTTACTGGAGCGGATACACTACTATTTTAAGTGGAGAAAACCAAGCACTTATCACTTTAATGAAAACTGCCCCATTATCATTCAACGGTATTTTTGAAGCATTATCTGCTTCAAACGCATCTGTTGCATTATTCCAAGCCGCATTACTTGCATCAATTGTAGCTATTTTAATGGCAGTTTTAGAAAGAATAATGACCATAGAACAAGCCATCAGCGAATGGGTTAGTGGTATGAAAAGCATTGCCATTACTGGAGTAATTTTATTACTTGCATGGTCTTTAGGAGGAGTTATCGGAAATGTAGGTACTGCAGATTATCTGGCAATTGTTCTAAAAGGCACCATCCCCTATTGGATTTTACCATCATTCATCTTTGTACTCGGAGCATTGATTTCATTTGCAACAGGTACTGCTTATGGTACAATGAGTATTTTAATGCCATTGACAATTCCTCTTGCATGGGCTATTTCACCAGATATAGGATTCGTTGTTACGGCAACAAGTGGTGTATTGACAGGAGCTATTTTCGGAGATCACTGTTCACCTATTTCAGATACAACAATTCTTTCAAGTATGGGTACCAGCTGTAACCATATTGACCACGTGCAAACACAAATTTACTATGCAATATTTGTAGCAATTATTGCTATTCTATTCGGTTACATTCCAGCAGGATTTGGAATTGCATGGTACATATGTATCCCAGTTGCGATTATAGTGATGTATATCGGATTAAAAGTAATTGGTGAAAAAGTAGACTTTGAAGAGATTGAAGAAGAAAGTGCTTAGCTTTCTTCGATTATCTTATTTTTTAGATTGAAGATTGTGAAAACTTAAATGGGTTATGGTCTTCATATATTGCATCATAATATTTATTTAAAATAGCTGATTCCCACATATTATAATTTGCCTGCTCATTTTTTTCAAAATTATAGGCTAAAAGACCTATTTTACGTTCGTATTCATTGATATTATTTTTATCGCAGAAATCAGTGATTATATCAGGAATATATTCACAAGGATCATCACTGCTGAACTCCAAGAATTCCTCATATTCCTGCTTAGAGAACAGCTCTTCAGCATCGATTGGATCTTCACCAGCTTTTATTGTGAATAATTCAATATAAATATTATCTGCCAAAGGCAACTGATTGAATTCTATTCCCAAACCATATACTCTGCCATTTTCAAGATTAATTACAGTGTGACCTGTTCTTTGGCATGATATCCAATTATCAAATGCAGGTTTTACAATATCTTCAGGAGTCAAACCTGACAAAATGCTTTTTAAATGTTCAACTCCAATCACTTCAACAATTTCTTCCATGTTTAAATATTTTACAAAACTATTTAATAAAGATAATCAAAAAAAAGAAAAAAATGGATTATATTGTAGCAACAAAGCCCATAACAACAAATCCAATGATTATACTAATAATAGTGGCCAAACCACTATCTCCCAAAAATCCCTTTACTATATATGCCACAATTCCACCAATTAACAAAGCTGCAATACCATTCATATTTTTCACCTAAA
Source organism: Methanobrevibacter sp. UBA188 (assembly GCF_905234905.1). Lineage (NCBI taxonomy): Archaea > Methanobacteriati > Methanobacteriota > Methanobacteria > Methanobacteriales > Methanobacteriaceae > Methanobrevibacter > Methanobrevibacter sp. UBA188. Next base: position 21,298 of record NZ_CAJOJM010000024.1, read on the forward strand.
CAATGCTTTTTTCAATGCGTTCAATAGTTTTTCTGCATAATTTTTTAGGAGCACCCGCTGAGAATCCCTTCAATTCCTGCTCTTTGAATTTTTTTCTGTTGATTGGTGCTAAAGGAAATGTTTTTACCCATCCTTCAATTTTAATCCCATCACCGGAAAATTCATATTTAATGCAAGCATGAGCATCAAAGCGAGTATTAAGATATATACTCTCACCATTATCATCAATTTGTTCAAATTCATCATTATTAAGTATTTTTTTAATTAATACCTCATTTTTCACATCATCAGTACTTTTGAATACATAATTTGTTCTTGACAATGCCATCACCAATTAAAGATATGCTTTAAACATATTTAAATCAGTTAAAGTATTTTATTTAAATTTAAAGGACAATATTTAATTAAAAAAAATATGATACATTTATAAATGAAAAAAAAAATAAAATATAATTTAGGTATGACTAAATTTTTGGGAGGTGAAAATTATGGATAATATGGCTGAAGCAAGAAGAAAAATGCACGAAAGAGACAAAAAAATTGAAGCTGAAAAGAAGTCCAAAACCAAAAAAGTAAGAAACTTCTTTTTTGGATGCTGTAAAAACAAATAATTCCTTTTTTTAATTTTCAACACCACTACATTATTGTGAAAAATCACACTTCAAGAAATAATATATACTTTAAAAAAGTAACTATTAATCATGTTTTCTAAAGCTACACTTAAAGAGCGAAGACAATACTACCGTGAGGAATGGTCCGAAAATGACCTGCCTGAATTCATATCCACCGACATAAAAAAAAGGGAATTCGGTTTTGACCATAACGGCACAGGTCCGAATGACAGATATAAGGTTTTTAAAGGAAAAGAGTCTTTAAGGAAATTTTTAAGATATAAGGCACCATTTGCTGCATATATCTCAGTAGCATTCTATAACAATCCCAGAAGAAGGGAAGACTGGCTAAAAGCAGAGTATATTTTTGATGTAGATGCAAAAGACATTCCAATAAGATCATGTCAATGTGACAGCGTTTGTGAAATATGTTTAGGAGAAGCTTTAGAAATCGTGAATACATTGATTGACACATTACAAACGGATTTGGGTCTTAAAGACATCCATCTAATTTACTCCGGAAGAGGATATCACATCAGGATTTTGGATGAAGAGATGATGACTGCAGGAAGTGAACTCAGATCAGAAGTTTTAAAATATGCTGCAGGCGCTGAAGTTCCAAAATCTCAATTCGTAAACCCTGAAATCTCAAATCAAAGTTTTAATTTTGAGCATTTCTCAATACCGGTCGGATATTCAAAAATATTTACCGACAAGGTCAAATTCAATATTCAACATTTGGTCGGTAATGAAAAATTGGATGGAATCAATCCAAAGCTTATGAAAGATATCATTGCATCAAGACATCACCTAGAAAATGACGATTGGGGATATTTTAAAAGAGATATTGGTCCTAGAAGATATAAAAATTTGGTTGAAGCTATGGCTCGTGTTAATTTAGCTACTATTGATGCTAAAGTATCCATTGATTTAAAAAGAATCTTAAGGCTTCCATCATCACTTCACTCCAAAGTCAGCATGAAATGTATGGAAGTCAAAAACAGAGAGACATTTGATCCTTTCTCAAAAGCTGTTCCGAAATTTGTTTATGAAAGAAAAGGTGTTTAAAAATGGATGAAACATTAAGGGAAATTTTAAGGAAAAATCAATATTTTGAAGAAATTAACAAAAACAGATTCATTCCACAATATTTGGGATTGGTCGTTAATGGTGTAGTCGTGTATCATGTCAACTGGATTGATATTGTTGAAAAAGAGATAATATTCATGCACAAGGATATTCAAACCCATCCAATCGTTTCAGTTGTTTTGGAAAATCTCAATTCATTGATGATTATAACAGATGAAGGAATCAAACAGGTATTGTGAGAAAAGATTAATTTTCAGATTCCAAACATTTTGCAACAATTTTGCTGCTTACTATATCTGCTGGGTCGTCTGCAGGAATCACATTCCACTCATAAGTTACTTTACCTGTCTTTGACCTTGCCTCTCTTAAAGCGTCAATGTTTTCAAACATTTCTTCTTCTTCATTACGAGATTTAATGCGTCTTAAGGATTCTTCAGGAGTTACATCCAAGAAAAACATGCAATCTGATTTTGGAAGAATAATGGAAACAATCTTATAAACGATTACATTAATAACATTTGGAAGATATGCAACGGCCATAGTATATCTTGAAAAAATTAAAACATCAGTATCCTTATTGTAATAAAACATATGAACTGACCTAACAGCATCCAAACCAAAATATATTGTGGCCTTCAAATGATTTATCTTACCTGTTTTTAGAAGTGCCTGTTTTGACTTTCTGCCAAATTTATTGTCACTGCATGGATGAGAACGTATAGTGACATCACGACCCTGATTTTTATATACTTCCGCAAGTAAATTAACCTGGGTGTCTTTTCCACACCCATCAAGTCCGTCAATAACAATAAATTTTTTCATATAACCACTTTCACTTATTACATCTGCTAATCAATTGGGTAAAATTCAGTGTATATTGAATTTCTTTCAATAGGATTTCTTCCTAAATCTTCAACCATCCTACTTAAAGTTTCAATTGAAGCATTAACACCATCTGGGGCTCCTGATGCTTCAGATAATTCATCACCACCTAATGTTCCACCTAAATCATTTGCGCCTGCAGTCAATACAACCTGTGCAAATCTGAATCCCATTTTTACCCAGGATACCTGTAGATTAGGAATCAAATCTCTAAGCATTAACCTTGAAACAGCATATAACTTCAAATCTTGTGTTCCAGTAGCTCCAAGATTTGATTGTCCTTCCAAAAAGATTGGAGAATACTCATGCATAAAAGTCATTGGAATAAATTCTGTAAAACCATGGGTTTCTTCCTGTAACTTACGGATAACATCAATATGTTCCACCCGTTCCTCCAAAGTTTCAACATGACCATACATAATTGTGGATGAGCCTGGTATCCCCACTTCATGAGATGTTTTCACAATATCGACCCATTCAGCCACAGTTACCTTTTCAGGACATATGATTTCTCTTGACCTATCAGTCAAAATTTCAGCAGCAGTTCCCGGCAATGTATCAAGACCTGCATCTTTTAATCGCTCAAAACCTTCAGCGACACTTATTCCAGACACCAAACATGCATCTCTAACCATTGTTGGTGAAAATCCATGAATTGACACTTTAGGATAATTGTCTTTCAATAATGTAAGTAAATGTTCATAATAGTCTATATCTGCATCAGGATGTACTCCACCCATCAAAGTAAATTCCCGAGCACCATCAGCTACTGCACCTTCTGCCTTGGCTAAAATTTCTTCATCAGATAATATGTAAGCATCAGGATCTTCGGCATCCTTTCCAAATGCACAAAAACCACATCTAACAGTACATATATTAGTGAAATTAATATTACAATTATTAATGAATGTTACGTTGTCCCCAACTAGTTCATGCCTTACATAGTCTGCTGTTGCAAGCAACGGATATAAATCATGTCCTTGAACATTCATTAAATGATTTGCTTCTTCTACGGTAATCTGTTCGTCCAGAGATTTTGTTAAAATCTCTTCAGTTTTGGAAGATACTGGGAGTTTATCAAACATGATAATATATTACCATTAAATTAAATAAAAAGTTTTCTATTAATTAAATTTAATGTAATAAATTGTACATTAATTTAAATTAAGAACATGAATTTTTATTAATAAAAATTCAAAAATAATGAAAAAATATGGATTTGACAAAAAAATACCTATTTAAATAATGAATTATATAACTGTAATAATATTATAAGATGTGATACAATGGACAGTAGTGAAGCTATTTTTAATGGTATCAAAGATGCTGGAATTGACTTTATTGTCAGTGTTCCATGCGTCAACTTATCAAAATTACTTAATATGATTGATGAGGATGATGAAATAATTCATATCCCCGTAACCCGTGAGGAAGAAGGAATAGGAATATGTGCTGGAGCTTACCTTGGAGGTAGGAAAACTGCAATATTAATGCAGAATTCAGGACTTGGAAACTCCATAAATGCTTTAAAGTCCTTAACACAACTATATGAATTTCCATTAATCATGATTATGAGCCATAGAGGGACTGAAGGAGAAAACATTTGCGGACAGGTCCCTATGGGAGAATCTACACCCCTAATTTTAGAGGCTATGAACTTTAAATTTTTCAAACCTGGAAATCCTGAAGCTGCTTATGAAGCAATATTTGATTCATGGGATTTGTCAACTGAAGAAGGAAAACCAGTTTCAATACTTTTAGAAATTAGTTATTGGTGATAATATGGCAAGAAGAGAAGCTATTATTGACATAATGAAAAATATTGATGATGAAATTGTTGTTTGCAACATAGGATTTCCGTCCAGAGAATTATATGACATTGACGATAGGGATGAAAACTTTTATATGATTGGTTCAATGGGCCTTGCATCATCTATAGGTTTAGGTCTTGCATTATCTCGCCCAGACAAAGACGTTGTTGTCATTGATGGTGACGGATCACTTTTGATGAATATGGGTTCACTTGTAACCATATTTGCCAATAATCCGAAAAATCTAACTTGGATTGTAATAGATAACGGTGCATACGGATCAACCGGAAATCAAGACACCTATGCTCAGGTAATTGACTTATGTGAAATTGCAAAAAGCGTTGGATTTAAAAATAGCTTTAACTTTGAAGACATTGATTTGGCTGAAATAATTAAAAGTGAGGATGCTAGTTTTATCGTATACAATACTGAAGCAGGAAATTCAAAAGCTCCAATTATTGACTTGACTCCAATTGAAATTAAAGACAGGTTCATGAATGCAATTAAATAACATCATATTAGTAACATGTGTTTAAATCGATTTAAACATACATAATTGATATATAAAGATTTCTTATCATTATATTAAAAATATAATCATGCAGGAAATCAAATTATACGAACTTCTGGGATATGTGAAAATATCACCCTACAGAACAAACACATTGAAATCCATTGGTAATGACATTAAAATGCCATCGGAAATCGCTCGTGATATTAATATTAATACTAGTCAGGTATCTGCAGCATTATCTGATTTAAAAAAGCAAGAATTAGTAATATGTGTTAATGAAGAAGTAAGAAAAGGAAGATTGTATAAATGTACTGAACTTGGATTAGAAGTACTTGAAAATATCAAATAATCAATAATCATCACCAAAACTAACACTTTTTTTAATAAACAAAATTTAGGCAATAATTATAAAGAATTATTGGAAATAATGATAATCAACATGAATACAACTAAATTTTTTTAAACATGAACAACAAATAAGTAAGTGATAAAAAAAAATTTGGAGTGTAAAATGTTAGATAAATTCAAAAAGATAAGTCTTGGAAATTGGATATTAATCGGAATGATTTTAGGATTTATCGTAGGATTAATATTGAATTTTTGGGTCAAAGACCCTTTTATCAAAGATATAGTACTTATAGATAATGTTTTCTATATAGGTGGTACAGTATTTATTAAATTAATGAAAATGTTAGTAGTGCCACTTGTGTTCTGTTCAATAGTTGTTGGAGTAGCTTCAATATCAGATATTAGGAAAATCGGTAAAATTGGTGGAACCACAATTCTTATCTACCTTTTAACTACAGCATTAGCAATTACAATTGCCCTTCTAATAGCAGGAATCATTAAACCGGGTGAAGGCTTAAACATGGCCGGCCTTGCACAAGCAAATCTCACAACTGCACAATCCATGGCAGACACTGTTATAAATATCATCCCAGATAACCCAATCAACTCTCTTGCCTCTGGAGATATGTTACCAGTAATTATCTTTGGAGTGCTTATTGGTATAATATTGGCTAAACTAAGAGAAGAAACAAAAACTGTTAACAAGTTGTTTGAGGAAGGAAATACAATTATGATGGAAATGACCTCCATTGTTATGAAATTTGCACCTATCGGTGTATTCTGTTTAATGGCAAAAACTTTTGCGGGTCTCGGTTTTGAAGGACTGATGCCCTTACTTAAATACATTGGATGTGTACTTTTAGGTTTAGCAATACAGGCATTTATCGTGTATCCATCAATAATGGTTATATTAACACGGCTAAATCCAATAAAATTCTTTAAACGATTCATTTCAGTTATGTTTTTTGCATTTTCATCATCAACATCAAATGCTACAATTCCACTGAATATGGAAAAACTCAGCGAAATGGGTGTTTCACGTGACGTTTCATCATTCACAATCCCTTTAGGTGCAACAATCAATATGGATGGAACCGCAATCATGCAAGGTTGTGCAGTAATGTTTGCAGCTCAGGCTTATGGAATTGACCTGGGAACATCAGCTCTCATTACAGTAGTCTTTACAGCAGTGATGGCTTCTGTTGGTACAGCAGGAGTTCCTTCTGTTGGATTGATAACGTTGAATATGGTATTTAATTCTGTTGGTTTGCCTGTTGATGCAATCGGTATCATTATGGGAATTGACCACCTTCTCGACATGTTCAGAACTGCAGTAAACGTTACTGGTGATGCGATATGTACCCTTATTGTTTCATTTAGAAGCAAAGCACTTGATTTAGATGTGTTTAATGGTAAAAAAGAAATAAAAAAAGAAGAAATTGATTATTTCGGCAATTAAAGCCGAAATATCTTATTTTTTTAAAAAATATCATGCAGAGCATTTACTCTGCTTCATTAAGTTCAACAATCTTTTTATCAAAGTCCGTTAATTTCCGTGCAAGTCCTGTAAAGTATGGAATATAAACTTTTGAAAATGTTACTCTTTCTGGATTATGACCCATTTCGGAAATACATTCTTTAACCATACCTATTTTACGTTCCACTTCATCATACATTAAATCTCCAGGAAACTCACCAATAAATATTCCATCTGCACCGTTTTCAAGTGCATGCCTAATATGTCTTGGTCTTACACGGTTTACCGAAATGACTTTAATAATATGTATCGATTCAGGATAAGACAATCTATTAACTCCAATATTATCTGCAGCAGTGTATCCTATATTATCTAAAAATACAAGTATCATGCGTTCGCCTTCACGTTTTTTAGACAACACCCCATTTATTGTAGCCAATATCTTCTCATCAATATTACCATTTACTGTAATAGCTCTTTGTTTACAATCTACAAGACATTTTCCACATCCTGTACAGCTCATTGGGTCAATATATATTTCATCATCCTGTATACTCATGGACTTATACTTACATCTGGAAATACATTCACCACATACAGTACATTTTTCATTATCGATTTCAGCAATGAAAGGTTCGATTTCAACTCCACCATAATTATATTCTGAAACCTTTGATGCAGCTGCAGTTGCCTGCATGATTGAATCTGTAATGTCTTTTGGATCCTGTGCAGTACCACAGACGAATATTCCCTGTACATCAGTAGCCACAGGCTTGATTTTTGGATGTGATTCCTTAATAAATCCATCTTCTGTTGTTCCAATGTTTAATATCTCTGCGATTTCTCGAGTACCCTGGGACGGCTCCATTGCAGTAGACAATACTACCATGTCAGCTTCAATCTCTACAAATTCGCCTTTAATAGTGTCTTCAGTTCTGACAATGAAATTATCTCCTTTCTTGACAACTTCACCCGGTCGACCTCTAAGGAATCTGACCTCATTTTCTTGAGTGTGTTTGTAGTATTTTTCAAACATTCCAGGAGTTCTAACATCAGTATAACATATCAGGACATCAGTATCAGGATATTTATGCTTGATAATGTTTGCATTTTTTAAAGCTACAGTACAGCATATTTTAGAACAATACCTATGTCCATCAGGCTTTTCATCTCTTGAACCTACACATTGAATCATAACAACTCTTTTAGGGACTTCTCCATTGGATTTTATAAGTTTTCCTTTTGTAGGTCCATTTACTCCAGTGATACGTCCTAGTTCTGACTGTGTAATAACATCATCATATCTTGTGTATCCGTATTCAGGCCTTTTCTCCATATCAAACAGTTTATGGCCTGTTGCGACAATGACTGAACCAACTTGAAGCAAGGATTTTTCAGGTTTGCCCCTGAGTTTAATAGCTTTCATATTACATGTTCTAAAGCAATCCCCACATTTTGAACAGTTATCCATGTCAATTACATAGCTTTCAGGATATGATTGTCCAAATGGTCTGTAAATTGCTTTTCTCATTGATAAATTATCATTCCAGTCATTTGGAACTTCCACTTCACATACTTCTGCACATTTACCGCATGCAATACATCTTTCAGGGTCAACATACCTAGGAGACTGTTCCACAATTAAATTGTAGGTTCCTGCCCGTCTTTCAGCCTCAATTACTTTTGCATTGGTCAATACATTAATATTTTCATTCCAAACAAGCTCATTTAGAATTGGATTTAAAAGACACATTCCACATTCTTCAGCAATTTTAACAGGAGAGAAGACCTTACCGATTTTTGCCATGTGCCCCCCAATAGAAGGTGACTGTTCGATGATTGTTACTTTTGTTCCCTGTTTTGCCAAAGACAGTGCAGCATTCATTCCAGCTATTCCTCCACCAATCACTGCAACTTCTTTTGGTGTTTGACAGTAAATAGGGTCAACTGCATCTGATTGCTTTACTTTTTCTATGGAAGCGTTAATTAGTGTAATGGCTTTATGTGTCGCCTTTTCATTATTGTCGTGAACCCATGAGCATTGCTCACGAATATTGGCCATATCCATCAAATAAGGATTTAGAGGTTTTACATAATCCTGGAAAGTTTTTTCATGACTTATTGGAGAACATGCCGCAACAACAACTCTATCCAAATCATGGTCAAATATTGCATCACGGATTATCTTACGTCCATTAAGGGAACATAAGTTTTCAAATTGTCCTATAAACTCAACATCCAATGAATCCTTAACTTCGTCCAAATCAATGATATCAGAGATATTTCCTCCACATTCACATAAAAACACGCCAACTTTCAAATCATCCCTCATTTAGAAACCTCCTTTAAATCTTTAATTACTGAATCTATTGGAACGGTATGGGCTTTTACACCAATTACTTTATCAAAATCTCCTCCCATTGCCAATGCCAAAAATTGAGCAATATTTAAATGGATTGCTCTGAAATTTCTTCCTTCTCTTTCAGAAATCAAATGCTGGTATCTGTCAAATTGAATATGACAATTTGGACATAAGTGCACCAATATATCAACATCTTCATCTTCAATAGCATTCATCTTATCGGCAGTAGCTGTAAATGATAAATCAGGATTGGAATACCTTTGTCTGAATCCTGTTCCACATGTTGCCCTTTTGTGGTCATACCAACCAATGGTTTTACAGCCACACTCTTCGATTAACTCATCCATGATATTAGGATCTCTAACGCCACCTATCGTATCCTCATAGTGGACTTTGCAATAATGGCATCCATGATGAGTTGCTATTGTATAATCACTTAAATCAAATTTAATATTTTCTTTAATCTTGTCTTTCTTACCATACAGAATATCCACTACATGAAAAATATTTTCTGTTGGTTTTAAATCGTCCTTTTCATACTTTAAATGAGACAATCCGTTTTCTTCAAACAGTTCGTTAATTTCATTCCTCAAATCATCCTTCTTATTGAGCAATTTAACTGATTTTTTATTGATTGCATAACATGTAGCGCACATCATTACAAGATTAGGCCTTCCAATTTCACGGGCAATTTTAAAGTTTCGAGCCCCGATGGCTGTTGTGTCAATCTGTGAGAAAACATCAGAATAATGTCCAAGACCTGTACAGCATGTTTGCTTTTCGGAAATCGCGTAATCAATTCCCAATTTGTCAAATACAAATTTTGTAGAAGCCTCCACACCAGGATATTCAACGCTGACCAAACAGCTTCTAAATAAAAGTATATCTTTATCAGGAATGTTTTTCATAAATCTGCCTCCTGAGATTTCCTTATTTTTTCAATTTTATCCTTAAAGCCAGTTATTGTTAATATTTTACTTACCTCATCAATCACTTCATCTGATGGCATTAATGGAGGGTCCAATTCCAATTCTTCTCTAATCTCATCCAAGTTTTGTCTAAAGTCCCACCATCCCGGAACATCACGGTCAATATCTTCGAAAAATATTTCAGGTATTGCACCGATTGCTGCTGTAAAATAGCTATCTGCAAATCCCAAATATTCATAAAGCTTGTCATAAGCTATTCCATTAGCCATTGCAAACTGTTTGAGAATCTGGTTAACTTCACATACGCTGTTTCCGACAGGGCATACGCTATGACATGTATAGCAGTAAAAACAATTCCAGATGTTTTCATCTTCAAGGATTGTGATATCGCCTTCCAACACCTTTTCAATTATATCACGAGGATTATAATCAGAGTGACGTGCAGCAGGACATGTTGAAGTGCACATCCCACATTGCACACATTTTAAAACACCATCATCCTTTGAATTTTTAACATCATGAATAATGTCTTCTGCAAAATCTATTGGTGAGTCTGTAATCTTTTGCTGAGAAGTCATATAAACACCCACTTATAATTTAAACTCTTTATTTTCAATCATTTTCTTTAATTTTAATGATAATTTATTTCCACGCAACCTGTCTGATTGTCTGCATATAATAGGAATGTTTACTTTACTGCCATTTATCTCCAAATCAACATCCCCAGTTTTCATGTTAAATGCACCATTATTACAGAAATTGGCACACATTCCACATCCGAAACAATGCGCGATGTTAAATTTCCTGTTTTTGAATGCATTTGTAGGACAGACATTTTCCACACTACACCTGTCACAATCACAACATTTATCACTGTCATATTGAGGTCTCAAATCATTCCCATCCCACATTGCAGCATAATTTGTATTATCCAATGGCAAGTGACGTCCCTTAATGTCTGCAACAGGCAAATCAATTTTATCGTCAGTTATCAATAAGTTTTGATAGATTTCCTTGTTTAAAACAGGTATTGGTATTGCGACGGTATCATATATCTCTCCACCCTGACCTGTCTTGAAACCACCCAAATAATATGGATCCATTTTGCATAAATCAGCTGAAAGCATTAAATTTGGTTTTTCAGGACTTGAACGTGTTCCATCTCCTAGAATATAACCTTGGGCACCATTTATTAAAACCTTACAACCTTCCATTATCACATTGTGAGGAATGTCATTTTGAAGAGGATTTAAATCTCCGCATCCGGAAAATGTTAATCCGGAACAGTTCCCTTCAAGAGGTGTTGCGGCAAATATTGATTTTACTGAATCCTTGTTTGGATTTGTAAATGCAGTATAGTTTTTAAATGCCATGCGGGCACCGATAATTTGTCCACGAGTAATATCATCAATAGTTATTGTATTTTCTATTGTTTTACCTTCTGCACTTTCTACTCTTACATCAATTGATTTTCCTTCAAGCAAATCCTTTAATAGGAATCCCCCACCATAGTTTTCGTCATGGATTGAATGTGCAGTACCATGAAGTATCACATCAACTGATCCTAACCATTCATTGGGACACGGTCCGGCATAAGCTGGAACACCATTTAAATAAACTTCATTTGCCCTTATAAATTCACCAGGTTCTGAAATTATAAAATTAAGTATTGCCGCTGTTCCGCTCATTACCCCGCAGGTTCCGCATGTAACTACATCAACATCATCGTAACTTGGTGCTTCATCATTTTTTATGAGTTTTTTAAACTCTTCTGCTGTGTAGATATTTGCTTCACCATTCTCAATTTTTTCATTTATTTGACTAATAGTCCTGTTTGTCAATTTATCTACCTTCTATAGGTTTTTTAAAATAAAACTGTGCCAGAATTTATTTCAATTAATCAATTTTACCTACTGTGTCTCCCCTAAGACCCCGTCTTAAGGTTTCAAGGGAAGTTATATCATCACTTGATACATTTCCCAGATTAACAGTATTTCCAAGTTTCAATATGAAAAATACCTGTTGGTCTTTATTTGGAGCTTCCCATAATATTTTATTTCCGTCAAAGTTATCAAGTATATAATCGATTTCATCCTCTTTTGCATTACCTGATTTATCAAATATTCCAATATTTTTTCCGCCTTCCCTTGCTTCTACAATAATCAAAGAAGATCCTGAATCCAATTCCTCCTGCATATACTGAACCCTTTCATCAAGGGTTAGTTCCTTATCCAGGTTAGGGTCTTTTTTACCCACTTCAGACAACACTTCAAATCCATTGCTTTTTGCAAGTTCTATGCATTCCAATTTTTCTTCATGTGGAATGTCTACAGACCCGTCAGATACTTCAATGGCAGGAAAACCCAAATCATGTGCTTCAGCAAAAAAATCCTCCAATTTTTTTGACCTGTAAGCGAGTTCAAATAATGTTCCTCCAGTATAAGGAGTTATTTGATGATTTTTGTACATTTCCACTTTTGCTTTGATAATATCCCGTTCATGAACAATGGAAGTTCCCCATCCAAATTTGAGATAATCAACATATTCTCCTGAAATATTCATTAGGCTTTCTGCTGTTTCAAGTCCCAAACCTTTGTCAAGAACCATTGTTATTCCACAATTTCTTGGTTTTTCTTCACGTTCAATAGATAAAAATTCAAATGATTTCACAATATCACAATAGTTATAATTGATTTTTACATATAATAATAATTAAATATTATATATAAATGTTTTTAAGTTTTTTTGTTTAAAAGTAATTGAACCACCCCATCCTATAGAGGATGGGGATTCCTGAATTATTTTCACTTAATAATGGTTAATTTAAGTATTTTATCAGGCTATCCCCGTTGAACCA
>NZ_CAJOJM010000025.1:0-22152 GCF_905234905.1 Methanobrevibacter sp. UBA188
AAATTCAAAGTGGAGTTATTTACGCTGATGATTGCATCCTTTAAATTAACAGTAACATTGATAGTTTTATTTTCAGCAGCAAAGTAATTTTCATTGCCGGGGAAACTGACGGTAATAACAGCAGTACCATTGGTTAATGCTTTGATTTTTCCTTTTTCAACTATGGCAACACTTGTATTGCTTGAAGTGTATGTTAAGTTGCCTGCATCAGCAGGAGTTAAAGTAGCACCTGAATCAACCACATCACCAACTTTCAAATCAACAGTAGAATTAGCGACAGTAATGTTGGTAGGACTTTTAGTATTAGTTAAGCTTAAGGTATATGATACAGTTTCAAATTTACCTGTAACGGTTGCATTTCCAACATTTTTAGCAGTGTATGTTATTTTCTCACCAATTAATGCTGAGGTTTTATCCAGTTTTCCGAGTGTTTGTGATAAAGTCAAATTGATATTCATTTTTGATGCATCATAAAAACCAACATCAGAAGTTTCATTGTATGACTGCAATACAAATGCAATTTTTGAGCTATTGCCCACCCCAATTCTACTAGAATCAGCAGTAGCATTCAAGAACAGCCAGTTAATCATGTTTACATTATGGGTTTCTGGTTTTTCATTATAATTTGTAGCATTATTTCCAAACCAGTTATTATATGCAACAACACCATTGGTTCTAACATGGATTACATCTGTGCATTTGTTATTTATAAAAATTGCATCACTAATAGTCGCATTTAAACCCACATTATTACAGTCATTAAAGTATATTAATCCAGTACGATCTGCAGTGTTATTAATATAAGTTCCAGAAATATTCACATTTGAAACAGTACCATAGAAGTCGTTTGCTCCACCATAATATTCTACAGTGTTATTAATATAAGTTCCAGAAATATTCACATTTGAAACAGCATTAAAGAAGTCGTTTGCTCCACCATAATATTTTGCAGTGTTATTAATATAAGTTCCAGAAATATTCACATTTGAAACAGCATTAAAGAAGTAGTTTGCTCCACCATCATACCCTTTTGCAGTGTTATTAATATAAGTTCCAGAACTATTCACATTTGAAACCGTACCATAGAAATAGTTTGCTCCACCATAATATTTTGCAATATTATTAATATAAGTTCCAGAAATATCTGAGTCTGAAACAGTACCTACGAAGTAGTTTGCTCCACCATCAGATTCTGCAGTGTTATTAATATAAGTTCCAGAAATATTCACATTTGAAACAGTACGTACGAAGTAGTTTGCTCCACCATGAAATGCCGTGTTATTAATGAAAGTAGCATCAATATTCACATTATCAATATCATTAAAAACATAAATAGCACCACCATAATCGGCATTACCATTTATAAAAACAATATCTTTTATAGTAATGCCACTAGTGGCATAAATATCGAATATTCCTGATGTTTTTTGGGCATCCAGAATTGTGGAATCTTTTACACCGACAATAGAGATATTATTTTGATTAATACTGATTGGTCCATTTTCATTATTGAGGTATGTTCCTGCTTTTAGATAAACAGTATCTCCTTCATCTGCACTGTTAACTGCATTTTGAATATCTCCAAATGTAAAATTTTCAACAACAATTTCTTTTCCTGTCAGTTTATCTGCCTTAGACATTGCCAGGATATTTGAATCGGATTCAAGTTTTTCGCCTAAATCATTATTTTCATCCAGACCATTATTATTGTCTAAGTCAACTTTATCTTCAGAATTACTATTCAAAGATAATTCTAGATTATCTGTCTGATTTACATCTTCTGTTGCTGATACAGCGGCAATAGAAACAATAAATAAAATCAGACATAGTAAAATTAAATAATTTCTCTTCATAATCCATTCTCCTATTATTTCCAATGAATAATATTTTGATAAAAATGTTTTATATTGAACGAACAATCTTTAAAACTATTGTTTTTATCTAAAACATTCAATACAATTAGAATTCTATCAACGAATATATTTAATATTAACTATAATGAAGATAAGACAACCTGTATATAAACTATCCATTCTGATTTTTTGCCCGTTAGAAACTATACAAATAATAGAATTATATTAACAGATATGCCAAAAACCATGAAAATTATTAATCATCTATGCAATCAAACATTGCCGATTATAAAAATAGACCTATTCCAGATGATGAATGTATAGGAAAAAATAAAAAATAGAAATTGTAGGTAGAGTTCTACCTACTTAACAGTAATTTTTGGTTTTACAGTTTTAGCATTGTAGTATTTGTTTCCTGCAAACTTGACAACAGCAGTGAACTTACCTTTTTTAGTCAATTTAGTGATTTTAAAGGTCGCTTTACCTTTCTTGTTGGTTTTTGCTTTGTATGTTTTCTTGTTGACCTTAAGGGTAAGTTTTACATTCTTCATAACCTTGTTTTTGTTGGTTTTTAAGGTTACAGTGTATTTTTTGGTTTTTACAGACCTTTTAAATGTTTTTGCTTTGGCAGACAATTTTGGAGTTGCCTTTTTAAGAGTTATTTTAACGGTTTTGGTTGCCTTGTTATACATGATGCTTCCATCGTATACTACAGTTGCCTTATAGCTTCCCTTCTTCGAAAGATTGGTGATTTTAAAGGTTGCCTTTCCCTTGGAGTTGGTGGTGGCCTTATATGTTTTGCTGTTTAACTTCAAAGTGACTTTCACATTCCCGATTGCCTTTCCAGCATTGTTCTTTAAGGTTATTGTATACTTCTTGGTTTTGGTGGTTGCGAGGAACGTTTTCTTATTGGCCACAATCTTTGGAGTGGACTTTTTGGGTTGAAGGACAGTAATGTCATAGGACATTTCAAGTCCAGTCAACAAATCAACGGCAGTCAGCACATATTTGCCCGGCTTTTGATTGATGTCTAAGCTGGCATTTCCGTTTTTATCGGTTGGCCGGCTATAGGATACGCCATCAATTTTCATTTCAATGCTTGCATTTGCAGCAGGATTTCCGGCAGTGTCAATCAGTGAAATGTAAAACTTTGATCCGTCTCCATAGCGTTTAACCAAATCTTTGGCTATCAGTGTAGGCAATACTTCTATATTGTTTTCAGTGCTGAAATTCACGTAGCGGGTCCTGATTGTATAGTTGCCCGGATTCAGGTCAATTTCCAATTTGGCCACTCCGTTTTCATCGCTTATGCATGTATGGTTAATGCCGTCAACCTCAAAGAATATGACTTTATTGGCCTCACCTATTTTAGCTTCAAACATGGAATCGTTTTTATAGATTTTAACCATGTCTTCTGCAATTATTCCAAAATCGAATGTGAAAGCCTTTAAGCAGACGACTGCATTTGAAAATTCGGCATAACTTAGGCTGCCTGAGTTTTGATAGAGAGCGTTATGTACATAATGCAGGTCTATCCAGTTGATGCCGTCTGGACTTATGAAGGACTGGTTTGGAGATGAAGACGTATTTGCAATCCATTCATCGACATCGCAGCTGATTGGAATCGGATATGTGCAGTTTGGAGTGGTTAACTTTATTGTTATCCTGAAAACGTCATTTTTGTTCAGCCAAACGTAATCGCTCAATTTGACTGTACTGTATCCGGGATTGTGAATGACACCGCATTGGGTGTGTGCAAGATTGTCGTTGACATAGACATAAGCTTCGTAGGTGGAATCGACCCCGAAGGTATATAGACTGAATGCTGCAAGAGGGTAAGAGTTGTTTGAAACGAACTGATTGGAAAGCCATGCTGTTTGGTTATTGAATCCTAAATTGACAAGTGTTCCGGCAGGATCATAATAATAGTTCTCCCTATAGTTGTCTGTATTCTCCACATTCACTATTGCAAAGGGAATGTTTTCCTTTGAAAGTGTCAGGTCATAATATGAGATGTAGTTGAAGCCCTCGCCTTCATAATAGATTGTCTTATTCAATTTTGTGTTATATTCGCTTGTACCGAAACTGTTTTTTAATATGAATGCTCCATCGGGAATGTTTTCACCAAAATTGGATCCGGGATAGTTATCATCCCATCCGACGATATCGACTACATGGGTAGAAAACTGAGGCAATTCCGCTAACGGTGAAACTTCACTTTCAAAGGTTGTTCCATTGACTGTCTTGATTTCAGGTTGAATAAATTTATATCCGATAACGACAGAACCGTATTTCAACACTGCAAGCTTTAACTGAACAATATCCATTACCGGAAGATATGCAACATCCTGAACATGTTTAATGACAGTCAGATTGGTTGGTGATACCTTGGAGCTTTCATTGAATGGATCGTCACTGGCATTGACAGGTCCTGACCATCTGCTCCAGTATGCAAGCGTTTTGGCAGTTCCGCCTCCCCTCAAGAATGCCCAGCCGCCATTCGTATATGGACCCATTATGTTTTTCTGATGGTTTTCAGAAAAGTTATACAGTCTGTTTTCACTTTCCAAAAGATATGACTCCAAAGCACCGATTGCAGCAAAAGCCCAGCAGGTACCTGAATTTCCCTGGTTCTTGACTGGGGAGACATATGATATGCTTGTGCCGTTTTCCAGAGTAACGTTTCTAAGGTCATACTTTGCCGGAATGAATGCATCTGTCTCATCAAATACCTTGTCAAATACCATCGGCCAAAAGAGAGCATAGATTATGTCCTCATCACCGATGCAAGAATTGTTTTCTACAGTGCAGGCTTTCAGATTGGCCTTACCGATTATGGTATAAAGTGTATCCTCGATTCTGTTTCGGGTGTTCTGGGTGTTGTTTGCAATTGTGGTGTTTTCCACATTCACAATGCCGTAATTGAATATTGAGCTTCCGTAGCCATATTCCCCATTTATTGAATTGTTGATGAATCTTGAATTTCTTATATTGCTTTCATATTGATAAAAGGCAATTGCTCCTCCAAAGGGAGACTTGGCACTTACGGAATTATTGATGAAATCACATCCATCTATCGAATTGATTGAAAGCATGCTGAAGATGGCTGCGGAGGAATTGGTTGCCCTATTATTTATGAATGAGACATTGGTAAATCCAGCTATTGAATTTGCAACATATGCAGAACCTCCGTTCGCTGCAGAATTGTCTGAAAAGAAACAGTCGATAAAATGGAGTGTTGAAAGGGATGCATATACTGCCCCTCCATTTGATGCTGAACAGCCAGCAAAAGTGCAGTTGCTCAAGATGCCGTCTTTTCCATTCCAGTTAATGGCCCCGCCATTGCCGGTGAATTGGGCATTGATGAATTTCAAATTCTTTAGAGTCACATTGCCTGCAGTCACGCTGAATATTCTGGAGATGTGTTTTCCATCCAGAGCGTTTCCACCTCCGTCAATGGTAATTGACCTATTGATTTTGATTCCGCCTGTTGAGCCGTCAGAATATTTATAGTCTTTTGTAAGGTTCAACACTCCCCCATCCTCAACGGCGCTGATCTTTTTAGCCAAATCATCGAAAGTGCCGTTATCCGAATCATTAGCGCCAATTAACTGATTGTCACAATCGGCACCTATAACATCATCAGATATTTCCATGCCGACAACTTCATCCGTATCATTATCTGCCGCACTCACCGCTGAAACGGCAAGTATAAAAGAAAGAATTACTGTTATCACAATTAATTTCCTATTAAACAAAACAGTCCTCCCCAATATGAACTTATTAATTGATAAGTAAATTTGTTTAAGATAAAATATATTTTTTTTGATAACTTTCCAAACAGGGAAACTTTAATTAAAAAAGTGACTTTACATCACTTCAGAATTTAAAAAAAGAAATGAAAGAAGTACAATCATATAATTTTAATTGTACTTTTGGCTGAAACCAGATATTTTATATTGTCGGTGTATATGATTACCCTATGGCTGCCGACAGCCAATGATTTTGTTTTAAGCTGGGCAACTCCTTTGCTGTTGGTTTTGATGGAGCGAACCTTGCCGTCGATTTTTACCTTTAAAACCAGTGCCTTGACAGGTTTACCGGTTTGTTTGTTTTTAACGGTGACATTAAATATCTTGGACTCGTTGGCGAGTGTTGTCAATTTTGGAGCGCTGACAACAGTCATTGTTTTTATCAGCTTGTCGATGTTTCCCATTTTGACATCTCCAATGAATTTTGAAGATGGAGTCATAGGAAGACTGTTCTTGGATATGAATTTGTTCCTAAATTTGATATCATCCTTCAAATATCCTGTACTGCTTCCAACCAGACGTCCGTTGTCATTTGCAGCATAAACCTTTAAGGTTGAAGTTGTCTTGCCTTCCTTGGTTGTGGCTTTCCAGTGGAATGCTGTTGCATCCCTCCTGTTGACACCATATGAATCGGATGCAGCAATTTTAATTGCAGCCTTTACGGGATTTTTGCTGAAATGAGCATATTTTCCATGATAGAACAATGATCTTCCATTCGGAGCCTTCAAATACTCACCCGGCTTTAGAGTACCGTATATAATTCCACTGCTCCAAACAACAGCATATTTGCCGTTAGGAGCCTTTATTGAGAAATGGCCCAATCCCAACTCTCTTTCATAACCTAGAATCTTTTTCAGATAGGATTTTTGGATTTTACCAGATTTTGCCATCTTGCCTGCCAGCTTTTCGATGGCCTGATTTATGCCATGATTGTCGATACCTCCTGTTCCTGCCATCCATCCGTCTGCAGTTGTCAAAAGATGGAAGAAATAGCTGTTGGTCTTATATTGCTTTACGGTCACCTTGCCGTTTAACTTGTATTTTACAATATGCAATGTTTTGGCATTGGTTGCATCCCTTCTAAATCCTGCAACCGCTTCGGTATTGCTTACCTGAACATACAGTGATGTGCAGCCCATTTCAGCAGTTTCCTTAATAGTCAGGAATGATATGGCTTTTTTAGCATTCAGATACCTGTTCTTTTTAAGAGAAGTGACGACCCTATACTGTCCGACCTTAAGGTTCTTTTTAAGTTTTGCAACTCCTTTGGCGTCAGTGGTTGCCCAATATGTTCTGTGCTTGCCGTTTTTAATAACCTTGAAAGCTACCTTGATACCCTGAACGGGATTTTTGGTGACCTTATTTATAACCTTTGCCTTGAAATAGAAGCCTGATTCGAAATAGGTTTTGAAGTCCTTTGCTGTGAGTTTGAGGCTGGCCTTGTTTACCTTAACCATTGCGTTTGTGCTGCTTGCAGTGTAGTTTTCATCACCTGCAAAGTTAACCGAAGCGTCATATGTTCCGGGTTTTAGGTTAAGTTTCAATACAGCCTTTCCGGCATCGTCTGTGACTTTGGTGTAAACTCTGTTGTTTATTGAAATGGAAATATTTTTGCCTGAAACAGGCTGATTGTTGCCGTCTTTAAGATAACTTACCAATTGGGATTTTTCCTTATAGTAAGTGGTTACGTCCTTGGCTTTCATTTTCGTATTCATTTGGCCTTGATTATCCCCAATGTCCTGTATGGATTGGTTAGCATCACTTTTGATGTCACTAACAATTGGGTTTTCAATGCCCTGAGCGGATGGTCCGTCATCCAAAGAAATTTCATCAGTCAAATTATCAGTTGCCGAAACCGTTCCAATAGCCAGAAAAACCAAAATCAGCATTGAAACAAACAAAACTTTCCTATCTAACATAAGCTTATCCTCATTTAATTATTATTATTTTATTACTATTTTAATCTTTGCCGAAATTTTTTGATTGAGGATACATGAAATGACTGATTTATATTTCATTTGTATAACTTTTTGTTATTTGACTGGCGACAGCATTTTTTCTTTTCCTGCTGCAAAAACAACACAGCAATATTCAAAGAAATCAATGAATATTTTTATAGTTTCTTTCAAAAACAGCCAAATAAACAGTCAATAATTAAAGCAAATAGATATTATTATGAAAAAATAGTGCAATCATACAAGCGAATGTATAGTGAAAAAAGAAAAAAAGGAAAAGTAACTGCCGAAGCAATTACTTTTTGATTTTTGCAGTCTTTTTGACAGTATCTTTCAGGTATGTTGCCTGATAGGTTGCCTTTTTGCCGACTTTGAGGTTTTTTACCACACTAGGATTTTTAATGGTAATCTTTGCGACACCTTTGCTGTTTGTTTTTGCGGTTGCCACTTTCTTACCATTGATTTTGAATGTGATTGTTTTTTTAGCAAGATATTTGCCGTTTGCCTTAGCCAGTGTTGCCTGCAAAGTCAGTTTTTTGGCAGATTTCTTAAGGGTTGCTGTTTTTAGTGTTACAATGTGTTTTACTGTTATTGTTTTAGTTACTTTTTTACCCAATGCATTTATGGTTATTTTGTATTTTCCAGGCACCTGAGTTATTTTAAACTTGGCAATGCCATTTAATGATCTTAGTGTTTTTGAAATCTTGCCAGTAATTTTAACTCTAACGCCGTTTGCAAGTTTGCCGTCATTTCCGTAAACTTTTATTGTGTAGTATGAACCTGCAGAATAGACAACATTGACATTTGATGCTACAATCTTCGGATCAACTACAACTGTAGGAGTGGCATTGTCTGAACCATTATCGGAAGGGGTTGTATTTCCTGACTCATTGCCTGAAGGAACTTTAACTTCATTTACTTTAAATGAAGCAGTCTTTTGAGACGCAGTGAAATACTCACTTCCAGCATAATAAACAACAGCATCATATGTTCCAACAGCCAAACCAGGGACAGCCTGACTAGCCACACCATTCCTGACAGAAACAGTATAATTGGAACCACCAACACTCAACAAAACACTGCCAGAAATAGTCTCATTCAAAGAAATCTTAACAACAGCACTTTGACCAGCATCAACATCATCCACACTCACAGACAACTTAGGGTCAATCTTGGTTGCATTTGAATTAATAACTTTAAAGTAATCATAAAATCCGTTCGCCCACCACCATGTTGTGTATGAGAATCTGAAAAAGCCGTACTTGTCACTTGTAACATTGAAATTATCCAGACTCCAATATCCTGCAGGAATGTCTGAGGCTTTGAAAATGGCTGTGCCGACATAAGGAATAGTTATTTCCTTATATTCATGATCACCACCTATCCTGTAAATCATTATGGTAACGTTACCTGATGAATCTTCAGGCATTTGGACTGTAAATACTGCCTCATCCCCACTGGCGACACTTGCCAATGTAACATTATCCGGCCATATGATAAACCTTTCATAATCTTCAATTTCATAGTCGCTTCTTACATATAGAATTTTAATACCCCATAATCCCATTTCATCATATTTAAGAGGTATTGTAGCCACTCCATTTAAAATAGGCACATTATCCATAATCAAATCTTCATAATCTATTCCGGCATAAACCTTCATGTATCCGTGTGCATTTTTTGGAACTTTAATTTTATATTCAATGTTTTGCCCAATTTGGAGGTGTTCCTTATCATCAGGTCCGATTACATCAAATACTTTCAGTTCTACGTCAAAATCATAATCTTCAACCTCATAGTCATCGCCTTCATATTTTACGACAAACTGCTCATAAGATTTTAATTCATTAGAAAATTGGCTGAGAGCGATTTGAGCTTTTCCACCTATAAATTCAGAACTTGCAACCTTTTTATAGACATAATCACCTTCATCACCATCCCAATCCTTGAGATAAACAGTTAAGTTACCTCTTGCATCTTCAGGCATGTATAATGTAATCAGTGAATCTTTCAAATCATCAACGAATACATCATTGTTGAAGTTTCGATTTATTTGATAGTATATGGTTGTATTGAATCTTACTGTTTCAGCAGGATATTTTTTGTCACCGCCGTATATTACTGTTGTTTCATATTTACCTGCTAGAATGCCTGTAATATGGAATGTAGCTTTGCCGTCCTTAACAGTTTCCTTGAATTCTTTTCCATTAATTATTACCTTTACATCACCTGTAGCATCATTTGGCAAATATACAGTTGCTTCACCGTCATCATAAATCAAATCACCGAAATCTAGATAATATCTGTATTTTGCATTGACACTGCCAGTTTTGCTTGAAGAGGCATAATTTCCATTTTGATAAGCAAGGGTTACTGTGTGATTTCCATAGCTCAATGAATCCAAATCGAAATAAACATTTGAACCGGTGATTTTTTCGCTTTCAGTTTCAACGCCGTCCACTATCAATTTTGCTTCACCAGTTACATCTTTTGCAATCACAATATAGGCTGTGGATGAACTGCCATAGTTTTCTCCAATAATAATATTCTCAGGGATGTAAAAGTTAATGTAAGTCACATTGAATGAATCATAAGCTGTTGAAGGAACGAAATAGTCATCACCGGAAACTTCAAATCTCACATCATGTTTTCCCAATGTCAAATTGCCTGTTTCAATATATACATATCCATCATTCTCTACACCATAAAAAACGTCATCAACATAGATTTTTACATCACAATCATCAATATTGAACCATGCATGATAGCTTTCTTTGCCTTTTACAATAACCTGATAGTCATGTTCATAAAGTTCCAATTTAGTTTTAGGATCTTGATCCGTTATTGTAGGATGGAAATAATCACTATAACGATAACCGTCTTCGCCTTCAAAATATAAATATAACTCATCACTATAATCAAATTTTGAAGCATTTATGACAAATTTTCCTTTTCCATTAACGACATTGTATGTTTTTTCTTCATCACCCACATTCACAGTCAAAATACCACTGTAATTGTCAGGCAATATAAAATCACAGTCATACACTCCATTTTTCCACATTTTTGCGGGGAAAACAACTTTTGGATTGAATGAAACACCTATACTGTACATTTCATCATATACATCAGTATCCATTCCTTTCATGCCCACTAAATAATCGCTTCCTGTGTAATTTGCATAAATTTTGTGATATCCTGGGCCAAAACCTGACAGGGATTCATTGACAATTCCGTTTTCGACTTTGACATTTTTGATTAGGGTCAATACAGGACGATATCCATATTCATCATCCCATGAATATTCAACTTTATATATGTTCAAATCCCCTTTTGCATCACTCGGCAATTCCAATGTAAGGTATGCCACCCCATCATATAGGATTTCTTGTGGAACAATCTCAACCAAATATTTAACATTTATCAGACAGTAATCAGTTTTAACAGGTCCACGGTTAGGGATATATGAAAAGCTGATGTTGTTTTTGCCCATTTTTAAATCCTGTGCCTTGACAACAATAGTGCCAATATCTTCTTTTGAAATCGTGTATTTTTTACCGTTAACCACATATTCGATACTGCCTGCAATGGAAGGAAGCGATACATAAAATTCAACATCCTCACCATAGCCAAAATTATACGTATCCTCATCAACAGGATATACATAGAATTTATATGTAAACTCAACATTGGCGGATTTTACAAATCCATCATGACTTTCATCACCGGAATAAATAAAGTCCACCTTATAAGTTCCATAATCGAGATTAAGAATATTCAACTCGCTTAACTCAACATAACCATAATCTAAATCAGTAGTATTATAAACTTCACTTCCATTAACATGGATTGCAACAGAACCGCCTATATCATCATAAAAATCATAAGAAAGAAATTCAGATTCTTCAACATCAATATTAACGCTTTTAGCAAAAGTTATATCATAGTCATCTTCAAAATATTCATATTAGTCCGTCAGATTTTCATCATTTTCAACGACAGCAAGCTTATCAACGTCCAAGCCTGTCTGCTCGTTTGAAACTGTCAGGTTATCTGAATCATGACCATCAGATGCACTGACAGCACCTATTGCCAATATTGCCAACAGCAATATGCTGACAACCATTATACTTTTAAACTTCATAATTCTTTCTCCCATAATGCATGTAAAATATTGGATATTCTACATAAGTAACATTATATGAAATAATCTTTGTAAAAAAATAAATATAAGTCAACTAAAGCAATTGCTTTCATTAAGATGATTTTTATTACGAACAAAAAATGATTAAAAAATAATAAAATTATCCGCTACTTTTTAGTTAAATTTGATTTATAGTTAACGAACAAATATTACTGATCAAAAGCCCCATTAAATTGCAATAAATTAAAAAAAATAAATAAAGAACTAACAAGGAGAGTTTTTGAATTATGAAAAATATATTTTATTTCTGAATGTCTTCAATTGTAATAATAATTTTTTTAAGCAGAAATTTCAAAATGTGAAGTTCTTCTATGCTGAAATAGTTCAATAATTTAGATTCAGTTTCCCAATCAACATCCTGAACCGATTCAAGCATTTCAAATCCCTTATCGTATAGTGAAACTAATTTTCTTCGCCGGTCATTTTCATCTATTTTTCTCATGATTAAATTTCTTTTTTCTAAATTTTCAAGTTCACGAGTCACTGTTGCTCCATTAACCCTTAAAAGAGATGCTATTCGATCCTGTGAAATATTTTGTTCCTGACAGAGAACTAATAATATCCAAAACTGGTTTGGATTTATATTCAATTCAGATAAATATTTATCAAAAAAGTTAAGATATTGGCGGGCGACAAGTCCGAAGAAAAATCCTATGGGCACATTATCAAGTTCATTGTTATCCATTGAATAAATATCCAATATCTCCGGTTGATTAATTTCGGATTTACCACTATTTTTGTTATTTGAATTTAAATCCATATGAACACACTCTTGTTAATATATTTATATTCATATATCTATTTAAATAAAATATGAAGAAAAAGTATTAGAAAAGAAAAAAGCTAGAAATCAGCAAAAAATAGAATCACATCTGGCTTTAGCAGATGCAAGAATTGATGATGCATTAGATGATGCAGACATAGCCATTACTATTTTATCAAATGATGTTCAATCAGCAATCGAAAACAATGGTGAAGATGCTGATTTAATTCTATTTAAAGCTGACAACCTTTTAGAAGAAATATTGTTAAGAACACAATTAAGAATTCAAATGGCTAAAAATGAATTAATTGCAAACCTTCAAGAAGACCTTGACGACACTATAGAAACAATAAATATTGAAGAAAGCATTTCTGAACTTAAAGATAAAACAGCTACTACAATAACCACTTTAGAAGGAAAAATTGCAGCCGAAAAAGAAGATTTCAATAAAAAATATGGTGAATAAACAATTTCATCATATTTATTTTTCATTTTTAAATAATTTTACAATATTGGAATACATCACTCTCTAACATCACCAATCATCAATGGCAAATAGGGATTGTGCAACTTTTGGTTCCTTTTGACCAGCTTCATGTTTGTTTTGGCATAATAATCAAAGATTTTCACTAACCTTCTCGCCCTTATCGGTAAGTCTGTACAGTCTGCCTTTCCTGACTTCAGGATTGATGCATTCAATAATCTCATGCTCCCTTAACTGCCTAAGGACATTGGATATATGATTTTGAAAAATTTCTGTATCCCTTGCAATCTGTGATGGCATTTTTGCATCATTATCCAGAGACTTCACTACCTTGAATCTATATTGGGAGCGTTTGACATAATCGATTTCATCCGTCATAATACCTGTCCCCTAATCGTTGATTTAATGAAAACTGAATATTGCAAATGCAATGAATATGACCACCAGACAAATGCAGCAGGATGTCCAGTCCGATAGTCTTCCATCATTTCCGGAATCCGTATTGGCTTTCTGATAGTCATCATCGGTTTCGACTGTAGGAACATGCACTATTTCCTCTTCGGGAATATCAGTTTCATTCAAATTCATGCCACAGTTTCTGCAGAATTGAGCATTGTCTGGATTTATTGTATTACAATTTGGACATTTCATAAAAAAGACCTCTTCGAAAGTCTAATAAATACTTCACTGTTTAGAGATTTGTTTAAAAGCATATAAAAATTATTGGTATTCATCCAACCAGCCTTCCAATGGCAAACTGTATATCAGCATATCTTTCGAGATACAGCACATATTCAGCCGAAGCCACACCATGAATCCTGTCCTTGATTTCGGACGCAGATGATGTCAGATAATATTTCGTATAGTCACTGTTTGCAACATAGCCTATCTTTTCATCATCAACAAATACCGCAATGGCATCACGGTCGAATTCATTGTAGGGTTCCCTTACAAGCTTCAATTCCATTCCAGGCACAGGATTAATGCCTGTTGTGTAAAAATGCCTTCCGGCAATAGTGAAAAGCTCCGATTTGTCATGGCTTTTAATGCTTTCGACATTTTTCTGATATTTCTTTTCATAGTCTATGTAAAAATCAATCGTATCCCTTTGACTGAAATAATCTCCAATCTTTTCTTCGCTTTTATCTCCCGGAAGCGCATCGATTGCCCTTTTGTTAATGTCCCATGCATCATATAATGTGGGAAGTCCGTCAGGCTTTTTCTTTGCCTCTTCGATAAGTTCGCCTGCCCAATAGCGAAGCATCCTTGCCTTGTTGTCACAAACCAGATTATTGCGGGACAGTCCAAGGGATGTGTTATAGCATTCTTCCGCCTCACTGTATCTTCCCATGAAATCCAGGATAATTGCCTTGATGTTCCAGTTTCCGGCATTCAGGCCATTCATGTCCAGTGCAAGATTAATATATTGAAGTGCATCTTCATATTTGTGTTGGTTGCAAAGATCCCATGCCTTTCTTGAATACTTATCAGCTTCTAGTTTATCTGGGAAATGATCATCTTCCTCATCGTCGTTTCCATAACCCTGATTCTGGGCATCCATAAAACCGTCACCCCAGTCCACCGGGTCTCCTATATGCCATTCATACATTTTATCACCTTTCTAGCAAAAGAATTCATAAAATTCATGGAAAGGACAGACATGGTTAAATTCAAGTTTTCTTTTGGCAAAATCAATATTATAATCGAAATGATCACTGCATCCGTCCTTTTCAAACATCACCTTGCTTTTGAAATCCCCATTCACTACAAGCCTTCCATTGCTGAAGGAAAAATCATGTCCCCCGAAGCAAAATGCATACCTGTAGCCATTTTCTTTTTCAATTTTTTTAACTGCATTTATAAACCAGGTCCTGGATTCCAGGTTGTCATGGTAAGTAGTGCCTCCCAGATATTCAATCTGAGAGAAATTCAAATCATAAAGCAGCCTAAATTCAGTTGCCACATATTCATTTTCAACCCTGAATGTCATTATGATTTCATCATCCCTTTTGTGCATGGAAACTATGCAGTTTCTTGCATTGATTTCAACGGAATTGATTATATTGTCTATATGGTGTTGATTCAGATTTAAGCGTCTCATACGTGATGGAAAAACAGTATAAGGAACATTATCAAAATCCATTTTTTGTGAAGCAACACCACCATTTCGTCCGCCATCTCTTGTCTCACTAACCAGATAAGGCAGTTCATTTTCATCTTCCATGAAATGTCTATCTCTCATTTAATTTCCTCCCCTCATTTCATCCAATCTTTTGCGCAAATTTGAAAATGTTCCGTTTTGACTATATTCATCAAATAGCGATTCCTCACCGCAATGATGGTCTGCCCTTTCGATGAAGGTGTAAATTGTTACGATCTCTTCAAACGTCAAGTTTTCCTCTGACAGTTCCAAAAGGCCAGTTTTGGAATATTTCTTTTCCATCTTATCCATATTTTCAAGATAGTCAATATCAAAAGCCGGATGTCTGCAACTGGGACAATTAAGATACCCTTCAATGAGTTTTTCACCGCAAAAATGACAATCCATATTTTTACACCTCACCAAATCCATATTTAATTTTGTGTGTTAGTTGTTAATAACTTTTTTCTATAGTGAAAATTCATCAATGAGTTTTCAACAAATCCTTGCCATCATTATGCCCACTGGAATTTCAGATTTTGTAATCACAAATCACCATAATGTGAACTTCAACATCATTTTCCTAACACCAACAACCCATTATTTTTAACATATGCCAAAATATGATAAAAGTTTCCAGTGCCATGTATAGCTTTAATTACAGGCACTTGCCAAATGTTTTAGGTATCTTTCCAAGTACCGCCAAAAAATCAGAGTTTCCAGACATCCATCTTATTTTTCTTATCAAAATATTGATTAGGGTTCTGGACGCTGTCAATGGAGGGGTTCGACGAAAACATTGCACATGTTTCACTCGGATTTGTGTGGCCCTGACCCTTTGTGCAGACCACACTCTTTGAGAATCCTTTCAACTGCACTTCCACTCTCCAATGCCGGCAGTTCAGGCATACCTTATCATAGTTTACATCACCTATAGAGATTCCATCAATTTCATGCATTGAATCACCGTTAATTTCAATACCCAATCTAATTTTTTCATTAATTGCAATCCAATCATATTTAAACATTGAATTTTGAATTAAACATCCCCAGTCAATTGCCCGAATTTTTCCCAAATCTTTACCATAGCTAAAGTGTCAAGCCTGCAGTATTCAAGCAGTGCTTTTCTTATTGGTTTTTGCTCTTCAGATGATTTATTTTTCAAGCTTAAAAATGCATTTGATGCCTCATCACCCTTATGCACCAATGACAATTCATTGTAATCAAGTTCAGGATCATCAGGAAATAGTGCAGGCAAAACCTTTTTGATTGAATATGAGCCTTCCATCTCCTTAGTATAATAGTTCCTTTCGCGAAACGGCACCATCAAATCAACCATGTTTGCATTGAATCTCTCCATATCCTCCTTGAATTCAGGATACATCTCACCGATTTCCTTGTTTCGTGTAGCTTCAAATGCCTTGTTGTATACGATTACGCTTCCGTCTTCCGGCATGTCAGCAATCATTCTTTTAGCGAAGTTTCTAATAAGATTATCATCATCTGCATCTGCCAGAAATTCCTTATGCTTTAATGAATCTCCTTTCTTTTCTATGATATGCAGCGAGTACTGGAAAGGAATCTGCTGATAAGGCTTTGTGCCTTCGATTTCAGGAATTGCATGCTGGCAGGTTTCATAGTCAATGAAATACAATGGATAGCTTAGAGACTTCAATACATCATCTATTGCGGATTTAATTATTTTCGGTTCCCTGTCATGAAGCTCGAAGTCAATCTGTTCCATGTATTTGGGGTTGAGGTTTTCATTTTCGAGATCTTCGAATGAAATCTTACCATCATAGTATTTCTTGAATTTGGAGCGTCTCTGCATAACTGCAATGTCAAATACATTGGGGGTCGGCAGGTTTCTTGTGCAGTACTGCCAGTAAGGGCATGAGTAGGGATTAAAGCACTGCTGCCCTATATCGATTTCCGGTTCGCTTTGTCCCAAATCATTGAAAGCAGAAATGTTGCTTTTGATTTCATCCTGCATTTGGCTGACAATATCTGTTACATCCTCTATATTGAATAGCTGAGCCATATCCAGCTCACTTCCTCTAACGTATTCATTGTTAATGTAGACAATGGCTGCTTTTTTGACATTTAATCCAGCGCTTGTTAAAACAAAGTACTGGTATGCAACGTCATCCAGGTAGATGTCCTTGATTTCTGTGGAGCTTTTCACTTCATATATTTCCACGCCGTCAGCATCATTTTTGAGAATGTCGACACTGCAGAAATTGTCATCATGACTAAAAGACGCTTCGGTAATGACATTGGGACAATCCTTCAAAAGATTTTGGGTTTTTTCAATTCTCACGCCAATGTCATTATCATAGACAACATCATCATAATCACCGAAAAGTCCCTTTGCAAGCTCTCCAACTTTTATTCCTGTTTCAAGAATAGCTTCACTGCCTTTATCAGTCGCATTATCCGGCATGTGTTCATTAAGCCATAAAATCTTTTTACACTGAACTCCTTCGCAATACCTTGATTTTGACAAGTGCACAATATCACTGTCCTTTAAATACTTCAGGACTCAAAATCAGTGATTCTGATGCTGGATTTATCACAAAATCAACTTTTGCAACCTTTACCAAGTCAGCGAAATAATATGCCTGAGGATATACATCATCTGAGTATTTTTCAAAAATCTTTTTGAACTCTTCAATGTCTGTAAACAATGGAAGATAAGACTTTTTGTTATCATCCCATATCATAACGAAACTTGTGCCTTCTTCTGCATCAACGCAGCCCACAATCATCTGGGAGGACATGAGCTCTTTTTTTAATTCATCATCCTTAATGTCCTTTTTGGCCAGAAGTTCCCTCAATGGATCAGGTTTGATATCAAACTGTGCCAAAAACGCTTCAATCGGCATGTTCAGACCAAATTCAGTGAATGGGTTGATTGAAATTATTGAATACCTGTCGCTTTGGGCAAGCATTCCAGCAAGGTCGCTCATATACATCACCATTACTGATGTGTGAACGCCTGCCTTTTGCATCATCTCTTCACTTGTAAATAACGGAACTGCCTTGTTTCCATTATCGTCAGTTAAAAATTGAATGCTGAAACCTTTCGGGCCTTCAATTACATCGCCGGGTTCTGAGTTTTCAATTCCCTTGAATGCATCCTCTCCAAAATCAATCGGCAGGAAGAGTCTGGATTTCTTTAATATATCAAATACTTCCCTTTGCATCTGGGGAGTTATGTCCTGTTTAATTAGTTCCTCCAAACGAGAATTATCAATTTCAGCATCATTTTTTAAGTTTTCTTCATCCATCTTATCACCACATTAAGCTTCAGCCCATATAATCATTAGCTTGCCACCAAAATCCGCGAGATTATTCAACAGATTTGAGAATTTGATTATGCAATCCAAACAGGACCTTTGGTTTTAAAGCTTTCCTTGCAAAGCTTTAGGGACTTTTTCGTATTCTTCCAATTCACAATATATCAATGCAAGATTATTTCTCAAAGGACAATCGTCAGGATTTGTTTCGACACCTTTTTCAAGTATATTTAATGCTTCATCAGTTTCACCTAGTTTATGGAGGGAAACTCCCTTATAGCATATTGCATTAGGATTGTATGGAAATTGACCAAGTATTTCATCACATTTTTCAATTAAAGCTTCATAATCCTGTTTTTCATATAATTCATCGCATTCTTTAAGTTGATTTTCAAAATTCATATTTAACACAACCTTGTTAAGTAACATATTTTTTAATTATCATCAATATAGTTAACTATATCCTCAATCATATAATGCGGCTAAAAAACTTAAAAGCATGCCCCCGCACTTTGGACATTCTTGGTTATCTTGCGTTATCAGTTCTATTTTCCTGCCGCACTTTGGACATTTACCATGCTCATCTTTCGGCCCAACGGCACCTTTAAGCATGACAGCCTTTTTTCGAAAGGGATATCTTTCATCCAAATCTTTTTTAAATTCTTTTTCATCAGTTTCAAGTGAAGTTATTATCTTTTCAACATTTCCCATATCATCATTATGACAGAAATTCACTTCTTTCAGGCAGTGCGGGCAGAATGATGGAATTATTTTCCCGTTGATTTTGCTGTCACGCCCCATATCAAATGTACGCATTCCCATTGAATGTATGACTATGCAATTGGTTTTCTCATCAATGAAATACCTTAAGTCATTGTCCTGGATTGTAAAATCACAGTTCAGACACATGTATTGGGTTAGCTCTCCCATGTTATTTCCTCATTCATTTTTTTAGGCAGAAATTCTCAAAGTCACTGCATATTCCAAGGACATAGTCCATTTGTGGAATGTCATCAATCCACTCCTGAGGGATATCGCCATAGTATATTCCTGCAAGCCCTCCTGTAATGGCCGCTACTGTATCTGTATCACGGCCGAGATTTACCGCCTTAAGGACTGCATCCCTATAGTTTTCAGTTTCCAAAAGGCAATAAAGAACCGCTTCAAGGGTTTTTATGACATAGCTTCTGCCTTCACTTACATGGAAATCCATTTCAAAGATATCTCGAAACTCCTCCAAATACTCTACGCCTTCATAATGTTTCTGGATTTTTTCGCATGCCCTTTGTATATGCTCTTCGATTTCAAGATTGTTTTCAAGCATTGACTTTGCTATTTCTATATAAAGCACACAGGAGATTTTGGATTTTGGATGGGCGTGTGTAAGTCCTGATACGCTTTCGATTTCATCATATGTAATGCCCGGAATGAATGCCAATGGCAGTATTCTCATTAGAGATCCGTTTCCATTGTCATATTCATCTCTTCCTCCGCATTCGTTAACCGGATATCCTCTCTCGAATCTGTTAATAGCTTCAATTGTGGTGTTTCCGTAGTCGAATACTTCATATTGGCAGTATTTGGATTCCCGAGCATATGCCACAAATTCCCTCATTATGTCCTCCAAATCAATTGCATTTTTTGCTGCAATGCTCTGCATAGTTGCCAGTGTCAGTGATGTATCGTCAGACCAGGTTCCCTTTGGCTTGTCGTATGTTCCATGACCCATCATTCCGGTTACCGGATTTTCAATCAGATATTCTCTTGGGCGAAACTCCACAGGCACTCCAAGTGCATCTCCTACTGTCAAACCTACTATTCCATCTTTTATTTTCATTCTATCACTCCATTATAACATTCGATTTTTGGTCTATTCTCCTGTTCTAGTGGGAAGCCTTTTGGCTTTTGAATCATCGGCCATCCCATGCCATTCCTTTTGATTTCAAGCTGTCCAGAGTATATCAGATTTCCATCCTCATCATAGGCATTGCCGTTGCAGGGTGCGTTTGGCCCATATCCTCTTGTAAGACACCAGTTGCCTTCAAAGCGAAGCTGTCCTGAAGGATAATATTCCTTTCCCTGAACTATTCCCTTAATGTCAAATATGCCATCACGGTATAATGTTCCGTCTTCAAAGTAGGCTTTCCCGAAACCGTATGGTGCACCGTTTAGGACATATCCTTCATATGCTATCTTTCCGTTTTCATGAAATATATTTTTTAGCCCAATTTTGTTATGGGGATGAAAGTTAACCTTGTCATAGAATTTTGACTCTGAAATTGTGATTTCACCTCTGCCGTCATCACCCTTGCATATTTTATCGACCACATCAATCAAAAAGAAAAGACCTTCAAAGTCTTTGATTTCAAATCCGTTTTTTTCGAGAAATAAAAACAGCTTTTCTTTTGCCTTGTGAGAAGATATCCTCACATAGTACTGTCTGCTTTTTACTCTTGAAGAATATTGTCTTACATGTCTCGTGAATCCTTCGATTGAATATGGAGATTGCGATTTGAGATTCACTTTCCATGCATCGACGTACTTTTCCATTTCTATCAGCTCGTCTTGCCTTAAGCTGAGGCATATATTATAATCCAATTTCATGAATGCAAGGGAGGTTTCATCATTCACTTCAAGGTCAAAAATCTCTTCAAAGCATTCGATTGCCTGACCATATTGTTCAATATCCATCAGCGCCTGTGCCTTGATGTAGTGATGATATGGATTGTCAGGATAATTGGTCTTGTCCAGAACGTCCAATGCTTCATGAGGCCTTTCAAGAAGACAAAGGCTTCTTGCCTTATAGCTTATTGCTTTTTGGTTTTCTGGGATTTCATCGCAAAGCCTTATAACCCTTTCAAAATCGTTTTTTGAAAATGCATTTTCAATTAAATTAATTATTGTCATGTTATCACCGAAAAGTTACTTTCGACAATTCATACAAAACGTCTGATATAGTGATGGTACGAATTGGCATATATATTTTGTTAATATAATGTTAGTAATTAGTGCCTTATAAATGTTTCCAATTTTAGGATTTGCTATATGTACATTTATAAAGTAAGTATATTATTAGAAAGCATGACGCTAATGTGAAATACAAATAATTAAAAGTATTGTTTTGAAATCTATTCCAATAATGCCGGTGCAAACATTGAATTATATTGAATGGTGAAATGATTTAAAAAAATAGAAAAAATAGGGAAATGAAATCCCCTATCCTTAAATTAATCCGAGTTTTAGGGCAGTCTTTTCATCAACCTTACCTGTTACCTTCAATCCTTTGTCATGCTGGAACTCTTTGACAGACCTTACAGTACAGTCCCAATAGATACCGTCTACTTTAAGGTAGTGACCTTGGTAGGTTAAATAGTATCCGTTGTTTTTCAAAGCACGTTGGATCTTTTTAACTTTTGCAGATTCTTTGCTTCCTTTTGAAACTGTTTTCCAGACCTGTTTGACCTTAATTGTAACTTTTTTGGTCACTTTCTTGTAGTATTTGTTTCCCTTAAAGGTTACGGTCGCCTTGAAGTTTCCTTTCTTGTTGAGTTTGGTGATTTTGAAGGTAGCCTTACCTTTGGAGTTGGTAGTGGCCTTGTAGGTCTTGCCTGCGACTTTCAAGTACACAACAGCTTTGCTGAT
>NZ_CAJOJM010000026.1:0-5333 GCF_905234905.1 Methanobrevibacter sp. UBA188
AAAAAAATAACCTACCAGGCAACATATGCAAAAGATACAATCAAAAAGACAGTTAAAATTAAAAAATAAGGGATTACACCCCTTATTTAAATTTCTTTTTTTTGACAATACTTCTTTATATATAATTTAACAAATATTTAATCATGTTTGGGAAAAATCATATGCTTTTCTTTGATGATTCCGATAATCTCCAAAACAGGAAGAGGTTGAATACGTCGAACCTCAACAGCCAACATACGAAGATGACTACTCATACATCGAAGAGGAACTTGAGGATTTGACTCTTGATGACATCAACGAGATACTTGGAGAAACACCAACAGAAGAAAATTCTCAGGAAACATTTGATTAGTCCTCTGAAGGAGACACCGATTTAATTGATGAAATTCTAAAAGAAATCGAAATGGAGAAATAATAACTCTTTAAAACTCTAATACGAAAACCAACACAAATTAATGTCAAATCAGAAGCGCCTAAAAAATAATATATTTTATCTCCATTTAAAAAAGAAATAAAATATTAATGGAAGATTAAAATGAAAAAGATATTTATAATTAGTCTGCTACTCATGATACTTGCAATGGGAGCAGCCAGTGCATCCGAAAACATTACTGATGATGCAATATTAACCACTGACGATACAATTGAACTGGACACAAATGACAAAGACATTGAAGAGAACTACACTTGGAACATTGCAGTCGAAGAAAATATTGAAATCCTGCCCGCTCCTAACCAATCAATCGACGTATATGGAGTAGGATACACAACAGGAAATTTTTCCCTTTCAATTGATGGGGAAAAACAGAACATAACCATGGATTATAATTATATTCCCCCAATTTATGATGCAATCCCATATTTGAAATTTGACGCTTCAAAATTGACACTTGGCCAACATAACTTCGATTTGAACTTTTCAGGCGATGAATACCAAAACGCATCATCATTGTCCGGAACATTTACCGTATCCCCAATAATACTCAAGGCCCCGTCAAATCTTCATCTGCTGAACACCTACGAGAACAATCGTGACGCATTGGACAATCGTGGATACATAATGATAAAATATCTCAAGAACATGACCGGAAATGCATATCTCTACATCAATGGTGTGAAAAAGACCATTAATCTCTCAAATTTTAAAGCAAAAGGAGATATGGGCTCAGAGTATGATGGATATTCCTGCTATATGTACGATTGGCAAAAGTACAATCTGATAAATTACTGGGAAGATGAGAAATGTTACGTATATAAGGAATACTACACTTTCCTGGAACCGGCAAACATCACACTGAAATACAAAGGCATAAACAAGTCCGCTTTCGTCAATGCGACCTATGACGTGAACTGCTATAATGAGATAGTGAAGGGAAACAATTTGGAGATTTTTATCCCTAAAGAGATTTCAGGAAAGGTAACCGTTAAAATCGACGGCAAGAAAACCAAGCTTTATACTAAAAGAATTGATGCGGATTATTACCGCTTAAAGTATTATGTCAAAACAAGTTCCTTAAACTACGGAAAGCACAGGATAACAATAACCTCCCCTCTTTACACAGTATCCAAAACATTTTCTGTGGTGGATGAGTATGTAAGTCCTAAATCTGTTTACATGTACTACACAGACGGCAAAAAAATGACATTTACCGTTTATGGAGAAGGCAGGACATTTGCACTTAAGGGAGACTACATTGACATCACATTGGACAAGAAATATTACCTAGGCACATACGCCAAGAAAAACGGAAAAGTGTCTGTCAAGATTCCAAAGAACTTGAAACCTGGAACTCATACAATAAACTTCATAAACTGGGGAGATTTTGGAGAGTATACTGGAAAGGTCAAGCTTGTGGTAAAGCATCTCGTGACCCTTAAAAGCGTGAAAGTCAAAAAATCCGCCAAGAAACTTGTATTGACTGCAACCCTTAAAAAGGGCAAAACAGCACTCAAAAGCAAACAGATGACCTTCAAGTTTGCCGGCAAAACCTACAAGGCAAAAACCAATTCCAAAGGAATAGCTAAAGTTACCGTCAAATCATCAGTACTTAATAATCTCAAAGTAGGCAAAAAGGTAACATATCAGGCAACATACCTAAAAGACACCGTCAAAAAAACAGTTAAAGTCAAAAAATAAGGATCTCACCAATCCTTATCTTTTTATTTATACATGCAATATTTATAAAGCCCCACTTTTAACAAAATAAAATCATGCAGAACATAAAATCAGTTATATACCTTAAAAAACAAAGTATTACTCATGAATTTAAACTCAAAATTTAATTATAGGGATTTTATAATATTCATAGTGCCCGTTCTAATCTCATTATATCTTTACATATATAATCCGGGCATTTTGACCGCTGCTTCATTCAGCCAGCTTCACCAAATTGCTACAGGCGAATTTACCGGCGCATATCCAATATTGCACACAATTATTGAGATGATATGTCTTAAAATCTATGCATCCCCTGCATCAATCGGCGCTTTCCAGATACTGGTATTCAGCCTTATTTGGATGATTATATGCAACTATCATCGTGATGATACAAAAAGCGACAGCAATGGATTCGTATTGCAGTTCATCATAACAATGATTGTATGTCTGATTCCAATAAATGCAATTTATTCAATTACATTGTCAAGCAATATCCTATTCAGCTATGCAGTGCTCTTTTTATGTTTCCTGATTAAGGTAATAATCGACAGAAACGGCCAAATCAGCAGCAAGCTTGCAATAATGATTGCCGTGACACTTGCATTCATAAGCGGACTGAACACCTTTGGAATTTACGTATCAGTGCTTTCATTGGTAATAATCATGGCATATCTCTTTATAAAGAAAACTCCTCAGGATGCATTGATAAAGCTTGGTCTTATAAGCGTTGTTTGCATAGTCCTGATTACATCATTAGGTATGATATATCAAACCGATGCCAACAACAATTTCCCTGCAAATGATGCATTTGAAGATGGAGTCAATCTTGAAAATGCTAAAAGTCAGTTTTTCAAGGGAATCAATGACGTTCCAAAGGAAGGCTTTGAAAATGCAACTCAGGTAAATGTCAAAACAGACAAGTTCAAGTCACTGAATTCAATCGTTGACATGACCCGTGAAAACATCATCCTTGACGGGCTTTTAAACAGTCCTATAGTCTATGTGATTCTGTCAATAATTCTTCTTGGATTCATTTACTACACAACAAATTCCCATGAAATATTTTTAATTTTCATTCCGAATCTGTTGAACATGGTAATATGTCTTATGAGTGGTCAAAACAATCTTTATTCAAATCTGCTGGTCTGCTATTTGATAATAATAATTCTGGCAAACATGTGGCCAAACCTTAAATCTCAAGGGACTGAAACCCCTGCACCTGCCAGAAACGAACAGCCAGCTCGAATCATGAGCCAACCAAAAGAGTATGTTCCTCCAAAAGCTGAAATGAACCAACCTCAAGAGGAATATCAGACTGTTGATTATCAACTTGAAGAATTGACCTTGGATGAAGGCACAAATCAAAGAATCGAATATGAAGATGGCGGATCTGATTTGGTGGATGAAATTCTAAATGAAATTAAAAACGAAAAGAAATGATGATTGATTTATATAATATGAAAAATAATAATTTAATTACAAAAAGGATTAAGTTGAAATTTCTTTTTAAAGGTGATTAAATGGATAAAAAGGAATTGATAATAATCGGAATAGTAATCGTTATCTTTATAGTGGTTGCAGGTGTCATGCTTTCCCCTTCAACCGGGGCGAAGGACACCGAATTGAAAATGCTTAATAACGGAACCCTTGGAGAAAACGGTACAATATACATCAAGTTAACCGATGCACAAAAGCAATCATTGGCTGATAAGCCAGTTACAGTAAAAATTACTGATAAAAGCGGAAAAGAAGTTTTATCAAAAACTGTCAAAACACACGTTACCGGCGTTGCAATCGTTAAACTTGCCAAGATGAGTCCCGGAGAATATGAGGTTAAGGTAAGCTATGACGGAGACAACAACTATACGGCAAGCAGTCTCAAAGAAAAAATCAATGTCAAGTCAGGTTATGTTGAAGAGGATATTAACATGACTGCAATGATTGGAAGCGATACCGATACAACAGACACACAAACAGCATCTCCTGATACATCTACTGATTCATACAATTCATATACACCTGACTACAGTGACACATCACAGGACAGCTCCGACACAGGCAGCGATGATGATGACAGTGGCACTGCAGTGATTGATGAAAACGGTAACGAAGCGGAAACTGTAATTGATGAAAACGGCCACGAAGTACCCGAAACATGATAAGGAATTTAACTTCCTTATTTTTTTATTTTTTTACAGATAGATAACACCACCACTTTAAATGAAATTTATAGATTAAACATATTAAATTAAATATGCATCCAAGCAAAAGAAAACCAACACCTGAAAATATTAAAAATATTAACCATCCAATTAAAATAATGAATTCAAAAATGATTGCCCAAGAAGCCTGATTAAATATTTTCATTTAAGTGATTTATACCCCATAAAAAACAGAAATTATAATACCTAAAAAGGGAGGTATTTCATGGCAATTTCAAAATCCACAAAAGACAATTGGGAAAGTGAAATCAACAAAAAAGGTGGCGTCAGTATTGAAAAGCAATTGGCTGTGCCTTACACAGAAGAGGATTCATACGCTGCATTAATAAAAACTGTTGATAAAATAAACTACGGCAAAATTTTCGATGAAGACAAGGAATCCAAAGCCATGCTATTCGGCATTCAGCAAAGTGTCATGGCACGTGCACTGAATTTCAAAGGATATGCATATGTAGAAGCTATCGGAAGCGACGCTTCAATGTTATATCTGAAAGTTAAAAAGGCCAATGCCGATGCAATCATTGAAGAGCTGTTCAACCTGTTTACAGACATTCTTGAAAAGGACTACACAAAGACAACCACAACAGAATCATTAATCGCCAGAACAAATGTGAAAGGCCAAGATGTTGAAACCGCAGTATACGGATCAGATGAATACAACAAAATCAGATATAAAAACAAGAACAGAGGCAGCACCTGGTCAGGTGTTATAACACTCATTGTTGGATTAGTAATGTTTTTAGGAGCTGCAAGTGGAAATTATGTGCTTAGAGGAACAAACAGCAGTGAAGCATTGCTTGTCGTGTCACTGCTTGTGATGGCATATGGAGGATACAAGATATATTCAGCCACAAAGTCCAATGATGCACCCAACACCAAAAATCCGCAGCCGGTAAAACAAAATACAAAAACGCTCAGCGAAAAAACATCAAAGCCAGAACCTGAAAGAAAAG